>CP141202.1:1200000-1500000 GCA_035609245.1 Bacteroidales bacterium MB20-C3-3
AGCCTTCGTTGTACTCAATAGTCTCTTCACTCTCTTCCAGCACAACAGGATTTATCATTGCCCGTTTAAAATCTTTAAGCTCCGGCATATCATCTGCCAGCGGAGCCCCATCAACAACAAGAACCCTTATGGATTTCCCCACCTGAGGGGCTGCAAGCCCTACACCATCTGCCAGATACATTGTTTCAAACATATCGGGGATTAGTCTGGCAATCACTTCGGCTGCATCAGGAGCCGATAAATCAAATTCTCCGGCCCTCTCCCGAAGGACCTCTGAGCCATAAATATAAATTGGTAAAATCATAATGCTTCTCTTTTATCATCTTCTGATCTCTCTCTGGAATCCAGATAAGACTGGAGTATAATGGCCGCACTAACCTTATCAATGTTCCCCTTTATCCTCCTGTCACTTTTCTTCATTCCTCCATCAATTAGTGCTCTCATTGCCATTTTAGAGGTAAACCTTTCATCTTGTAGTGTAACAGGAATATCAGGAAATTGTTTCCTGAGCATATTCAGGAAAGGCTCCAGATCTCCTGCTGCTTCTGATGGCGTATTATTCAGGTTAACCGGATAGCCTACAACAATTCTTACAACTTTCTCTTTAAGGGTATAGTTTTTGAGAAAGGTAAGCACATCACCGGATGAGACAGTGTCAAGTGCAGAGGCAAAGATTCCGAGCGGGTCACTCACGGCAATACCCGTTCTTTTCCGTCCAAAGTCAATACCTACAATTCTCTCCATGTCGCAAAGTTAGTTTTTTTTTAGTACTTTTGAGGTTTAAACAGAGCTATGCCAAGACTATTTTCATACAAGGACTTTGAGTCCGGAAGCAGTAAAGTTAAGCAGTACGCAGACAAACATACCCCAATAGTTATTTGTGAAGAGGAGGCTGTAAGAGGAGAACCTTTTAAGGTTAAGGTGAGAATTGGCACAAATGTAAAGCACCCTAATGCTCCGGATCACCACTATGAGTACATACAGCTTTGGAATCTTGAGACCCTTGCAGGAGAGATTAAATTACAAAGAGCAAGCTACGGAGATGATCCTGTTTTTATAGAGACAGAATTTATTATTATACCAAAGGTTAGCCTGAGACTGGTCGCTCTTGCGTATTGCAACAGGCACGGACTCTGGAGAAGCGAAGAGGTTTATGTAAAGGTTAAAGATTAGTTCCACTACAGAAGAGATGGCAAAAGAGAAGGCAAAGAGAGAGAACAAAAACAGATTGAGAAATAAATTTCGCTTTTCAATCTTCAACGACACAACTCATGAAGAGCTGTTTGTTTTCCGTGCAAACGGACTGATGATGCTACTAAGTATAGTACTGTCAATTATTTTTATTGTTATTTCTGTAACTGTACTGATTTCATACACTCCTCTCAGAGAGTTTATCCCGGGATATCCGGATGCAAGGACCAGAAAGGAGATTGTACAAAACGCACTTAAGCTGGACTCTTTGGAAAAAACAGTTAAGCTATGGGATTTTCAGCTTAGTAACATTCAACGAATTGTTACCGGTCAGCCACCTCTGGAATTGGGCGACATTACAATAAAAAGTGACTCCGCTAATAGCCAGGGCATTTCCGGTAAAATATCAAAAGAAGACTCTCTGCTAAGGCTGGAGGTTATGAAGCAGGAGCAGTTTAATATTGGGAACGAATCCAACAGGGTAAATCAAATTGAAGGGCTTCACTTTTTCCCTCCAGTAAAAGGGATTGTCTCAGACGGGTTTAACCTGGCAACCAACCACCCCTATATTGATATTGCTGCACCCACAAACTCTGTAGTATCTGCTGTTCTTGACGGAACGGTCATCATGGCAACCTGGACAGATGAAACAGGCTTTACAATCCAGATACAGCACTCAAACGATTTGATTTCCATATACAAGCATAACTCTAAACTTCTTAAAAGAACCGGAGACAAAGTTAAGGCCGGCACAGCCATTTCACTTGTGGGAAGCACAGGAACACTCAGTACAGGGGCACATCTTCACTTTGAACTCTGGTACAAAGGGGTTGCTGTGGATCCGGCAAAATACATCAACTTCTAATCAAAATCCGGATGAAAAGAGGGATTGCAATCCTTGGATCTACAGGCTCAATAGGAACTCAGGCAATTGATGTTTGCCTGCGGCACCCTGATGTTTTCAGTGTAGAACTTTTAACAGCCCGGCAAAACTCAGCCTTACTGATTGAACAGGCTGTCAGGCTCCTTCCAAATGCCGTTGTGATTACTGACGAAAGCAAATACAAAGAGGTTAACGAAGCTCTCTCGCCTCACGATATTAAGGTATTCACAGGAAGAGAATCAATAAACGCCCTTGTTCAGGGAGATAATATTGACATTGTATTAGCCGCTATGGTTGGGTTTAACGGGCTGGAATCTACCCTTGCAGCAATAAGAGCAGGTAAAGCAATAGCATTGGCAAACAAAGAGACACTGGTAGCAGCCGGTTCACTGGTTATGGCACTTGCAAAAGAGTACGGATCACCAGTAATTCCGGTTGATTCAGAGCATTCGGCAATATTTCAGTGTCTACAGGGTGAGAGAATAAAAGCCGAGAAAATAATCCTTACAGCATCCGGTGGCCCATTCCTGAATAAAAGCCTTGCTGAAATTGAAACAGCCACTGTTACAGATGCCCTTAACCATCCAAGGTGGAAAATGGGCTCAAAAGTGACAGTAGACTCAGCAACGATGATGAACAAAGGGCTGGAGATGATTGAGGCCAAATGGCTTTTTGACATGGCTCCCTCAAACATTGAGATAATAATACACCCTCAGTCAATAGTCCATTCTATGGTACAGTTCAGAGATGGATCTGTTACAGCACAGCTGAGCACACCAGACATGAAACTGCCGATTCAGTATGCCCTTTCATACCCATTCAGACTCGATCTGGAGACAGAGAGGATTGATTTTGCACAACTGTCAAGATTAGATTTTATATCACCAGACAGGGATAAGTTTCCCAGTATAAATATTGCATACGAATCTGTTGAGAGAGGAGGGAACATCCCTTGTGCAATGAACGCTGCAAACGAAGTTGCAGTTGATGCATTTCTGAGTGGACGAATATCCTTCACAAGCATACACAAGATCACAGCTGAGGTTATAAGTGGAACGATGTTTGTTGCTGAACCTCAATTGGAAGATATTATAAAAACAGATGCCGGGGCCAGAGCCTTCGCATTGGAAATTCTAAAAAAACACAAAGCATAACAATTCTGGAAAATGGTTATTTTAATTAAAATTCTACAGGTAATTCTTGCACTCTCCATTCTTGTCCTTGTACACGAGTTTGGTCACTACTTTTTTGCAAGACTGTTCAAGATAAGAGTTGAAAAATTCTATCTCTTTTTTGACCCCTGGTTCTCCCTGTTTAAATACAAGCCTAAAAATTCCGACACCGAGTACGGGATAGGCTGGCTTCCACTGGGAGGGTATTGCAAAATATCAGGAATGATAGATGAGTCAATGGACAAAGAGGCTATGAAACAAGAGCCAAAGCCTTGGGAATTCAGAAGCAAACCGGCCTGGCAAAGGTTCTTTGTTATGTTTGGGGGGGTATTCTTCAATTTTATACTTGCAATACTCATATACTCAGCCACACTTTTTACATGGGGAGAAGAGTATCTTAAAACCGAAGATGCAGTTTACGGAGTGCATTGCAATGATCTTGCCAGGGAGATTGGATTTGAGAATGGTGATAAGATTATATCCTTTGACGGAGAAAAAGTTGTAAAATTTAACGAGCTCCAGGTTGTACTTGCCCGTAATCAGGCACAAACTGCTCAGATCTTCAGGAAAGATGAGAGCAAAGAGATTAATATTAATCCTCAATATATTCCTGCTGTACTAAATACTCCCGGAATGTTCTCACTCAGAGTTCCGTTTCAGATTCAGTCAGTGCCGGACTCTTCAATTAATGCAGCCTCCGGACTGATAGCCGGTGACAGAATAGTTGCGATTGATTCTACTGAGGCCTATATTATTCAGGACATTCAACAAATCCTTCAGAAGAGCAAAGGAGATTCTGTAACGGCAACAATCTCAAGGGGTACAGAGATATTTGAAAAGAGACTCGCAGTAGATGAAAATGGACTTATAGGAGTTGTCCTGGATGGCGACTTGCATAAATTTTTCAAAATAACAAACTCAGACTACTCTATGATAGCAGCAGTTCCTGCAGGTGCAGACAAAGCATTTTCCACAATTGGTAACTATCTGAAGGAGCTGAAATTAATATTCTCACCAAAGACAGAGGCATACAAATCTGTAGGCAGTTTTATTGCAATAGGCAATATATTCCCATCTGCATGGGACTGGCAGATTTTCTGGAATCTAACAGCCTGGCTCTCTATAATGCTTGCTGTTGTCAATTTGCTTCCAATTCCTGCTCTTGATGGAGGTCATATTCTATTCCTTCTTTATGAAATTATAACCAGAAGAAGGCCAAGTGATAAATTCCTGGAATATGCTCAGGTTGCCGGAATGCTTGTGCTTCTTGCAATTATGTTCCTTGCTTTTGGAAATGACATTTACAGACTTTTTAACTGATTAAGTTATGAGAGCTAAAAGTTTTTTAACATTCATTGCAGTAGCTTCATTACTGCTGGCATCCTGCACGAACGGCCCGAGACTTATGCCAAGCATTAGCGGCAAAGCAGGAGAGGTTGTTATTGTAGTAAACAAGGGGTATTGGGAGAGCGATCCCGGAATAGCTCTCAGATCAATCCTGGCTGTTGACCAACCTTTTTTGCCACAAAGAGAGCCGATTTTTACTCTGGTTAATATTCCTGAAAACGCATTTACAAGTATTTTCCAGGTCCACAGAAATATTGTAATTGTATCAATAAAAGAGGAGTATAAAGCAACTAAGATCGTATACCAGGAAAATGTCTGGGCAGCACCACAGATTGTAATAACTATCTCAGCACCTGATGCAAAATCTGCTGCTGAGGAGATTCAAAAACAGAGTGATAAACTGGCAAACTCCATCCTTCAGGCTGAGAGGAACAGAAACATTGCAAATGCTAAAAAATATGAAGAGAGAGGTTTAAGAACGCTTGTATCTGAGGCTTTTGGAGGCTCTCCTTTCTACCCTACCGGTTATAATCTCAGAAAAAAAACTGACGATTTTATATGGATATCATATGAAACAACCGGCACAAACCAGGGCATCTTTATATACAGGGTTCCCTATACTGACTCCACAAATTTCAGCCGTGAAAACCTTATAAGTATAAGGAATTCAGTGATGCAACAAAATGTACCCGGGCAACTTGAGAATACTTATATGATAACAAACCAGCTTATAGAGCCTGGTCTTAAATGGATTACATACAAACAGAGGACATTTGCAGAATTGAGAGGTCTCTGGGAGGTTCAGAACGACTTTATGGGGGGCCCGTTTGTAAGCCATTTCTTCCTTGACAAAGAGGGAAAAAACATAATCGGACTTGAAGCCTTTGTATATGCACCTCGCTATGATAAAAGAAATTACCTTCGCCAGGTAGAGTCAATTATCTATTCCTACGAGAATTTTTAAGATTTTTTTGCATCTAAAAAAAATCTTTCTACCTTTGCACTCCCAACTTAAAACAGAGCTTAGGCCCGGGTTGGGAAATGGTCCGTTCGTCTAACGGTTAGGACTCAAGATTTTCATTCTTGCAATAGGGGTTCGATTCCCCTACGGACTACCAAAAACAAAAAAATTTTAAAATGGCAAATCACGCTTCTGCAGAAAAGCGCGCGCGTCAAAGCGAAAAGCGCAGGGTGCATAACAAATATTATGCCCGCACAACAAGAAACGCTATCAAAGCGATACGCAATACAACGGATAAAGAGGCTGCCACAGCCCTTCTCCCTAAAGTTTTTTCAATGCTTGACAAGCTGGCTAAAATTAATGTAATTCACGCCAACAAAGCATCAAATCTAAAAAGCGGTATTGCTAACCATGTAAGCAAATTGTAAGTTTTTTACTTTTTGACATAAGAATTTAGAGAGGCTTCCCTAATATTGGGAAGCTTTTTTATTATATGTCAATTATGGCTGAAAAACTACCAATCAAAGAGTGGAAAGAGGATGAGAGACCTCGTGAGAAGATGGCAGCTATCGGGGCAGAAAACCTGAGCGACGCTGAGCTTGCTGCAATAATTATCGGCTCCGGGAATAGGGAGGAGAGTGCTTTAGATCTGGCCAGAAGAATACTCTCAATGCACGATAACTGTTTAAGAGTGCTTATGTCTGCTTCGGCAGAGAGCCTTATGTCTGTAAAGGGAATCGGCAAAACAAAAGCTATAACTCTGCTTGCGGCAGCTGAAATAGGTAAAAGGGTGAATACAGCCAGAACAAAAGAGTTTCCTGAGATTCACTCATCACAAAGTGCAGCTAATGTAATCAGCCCGGTTTTAAGAGACCTGCCATACGAAGAGTGCTGGGTACTCTATCTTAACAGAGCGAATAAACTGATTTCCAAAAACAGACTGTCAAAGGGGGGGCTCTCTGCGACAGTAGTTGATGTAAAATTCATTGTTAAAGGGGCCCTGGAGAAGCTTGCCAGTGCTATCATTTTAGCGCATAATCACCCGAGCGGGAATGCCAGACCTGGAGAGAGTGACAAGACACAAACAAAATTACTAAAGGATGCGGCTGCACTTTTTGATATTACTCTGCTGGATCACATAATAATTGCCGGTGACAAGTATTTCAGTTTTGCAGACGATGGGATAATCTGATTATTTCATATATTTGTGAAAATTTCACAATCAAAATCAGATGAAGATAATCAACCTGGGTGAGAAAGATTCCGTTCTCAACTCTTTCATTGCGGAGATACGCGACCACGTTATCCAAAAGGACAGTATGAGATTCAGGAGAAATCTTGAAAGGATTGGAGAGGTCTTTGCCTATGAAATAAGCAAATCTCTGGATTATTCAGAAAAAGATGTTGTAACTCCTCTAGGAATTGCTAAATGCAGAACTCACGACAATGAAGTGGTTATTGCAAGCATTATGAGAGCAGGGCTCCCTTTGCACGATGGGATTCTTCACTATTTTGACAAGGCTCAGAACGCCTTTATAGCTGCATACAGGAAGTATGGCAAGGACAATAAGTTCACTATACAGATTGAATATGCCAGCAGTCCGTCAGTCGAGGGCAGAACTTTGATTCTTGCAGACACAATGCTTGCCACAGGATCATCCGTAGTTCTTACATATAACAGACTTTGCGAAATCTCAACACCGGTGCACACACATATTGTCTGCCCGATTGCAAGTACAGAAGGGATTGAGTATCTCTCCAGACATCTGCCTCATAAAACCACAACTCTCTGGGTAGGTGCAATTGACGAGGAACTCACTATTAAATCATATATAGTCCCCGGCCTTGGTGATGCCGGAGACCTTGCTTACGGGAGCAAACTCTGATTGTTATTATAAATTATTGAGCTTTATAAACCTCCTCTCCTGCTACAAAGGTTCTAAGAACCTTTGTATTGGGTACATCCTGACGGTCTGAGGTGATGATGTCCCTGTCAAGAACAGTGAAGTCTGCGAATTTACCCTTTTCAATACTTCCCTTAAGATTCTCTTCAAAGGAGGCTTTTGCTGCCCATATTGTCATTGACCTGAGTGCCTCTTCCGGAGTAAGTGCGTTTTCCATCTGGAATCCCTCCTGAGGAATGAAATCAAGATTTACTCTGTGAACAGCTGCAAAATAGGTGTAGAGAGGGTTTACCTGTTCTATCGGAAAGTCTGTGCCTGAAGGGAGCCATCCGTTTTGATCCAGCAATCTTTTATACGCATAGGCTCCCTCGATTCTCTTTCCAACTCTGTCAACTGCCCATAGCATATCAGATGTTGCGTGTGTAGGCTGAATTGATGGTACTATATTATATTTTCCAAACAGATTGAAATCATCCGGATGAATAATCTGAGAGTGCTCTATTCTCCATCTTAAATCATTTCCTTCAGGGAGGTATTTTGAATACAGATTCAAAGCAAGCCTGTTTCCGGCATCACCAATACAGTGAATGGCTACCTGAAAACCATGCTCAAAAGCCCATTTGGCATTTGAGTCCAGTACCGCATCTGTTGTTGCCTGTATCCCGTAAATTGATTTGTTGTCTGAATATGGCTCAATCATAAGCGCACCTCTGGATCCAAGGGCACCATCTGCGTACATCTTTATTGTCCCTACTCTGAGACGACCTTTTGTATAGGGTTTGTCTATTCTGGCAAACATCTCATCTCCGGGAGTAAGCCACAAATCTATTCTCAGCTTCATATCCCCCTCACTCTGCATACTATCAAGAATTTCAACAAGTCTCAGATCTGCTCCTGCACTTGATATTGAGGTAAGACCATATTTAAAACACTCCTCTTCTGCCGCAAGCAGCATTCTTCTCATCTCTTTTGAGTCCGGTTCAGGGACAATCTCCTTAAATCTGTCTGCAGTATTCTCCAGAAACACTCCTGTAAACTCTCCCCCTTTCATTATTGCCTCTCCAGGAAGTATTGAGGGATCACTCGGTTTAATACCGAGTCTCTCTATTGCAGCCTTATTAACAATAACAGCATGGAAGTCAATCCTGGAAAGGATAACAGGTGTCTCAGGGAAAAGCTCATTTAGTTTTGAGTTATCCGGGAAACTCTTCTCCGGCCATAAATTCTGATCCCATCCGTCTCCCAGCAGATAATCTGATGGTGACTCATTTTGCCTCGCCTCCAATTTATTGAGAATCTCATCAAAGGAACGAGTTCCTCTCAGATCTACCCTAAGCAAGCCGGCACCCAAACCAGTAATATGGCAGTGAGCATCATTAAATCCTGGATACATGGCGTTTCCTTCAAGATCCACCATCTTTGCAGATCTGTATGTATTAAGAATCTCATCATCTGTACCGGTTGCCATAACGAGACCATCCTTAACTGCAACTGCAGTGCATGTTGAAAATGAAGAATCGGCCGTATATATAAGACCATTATAAATTATCAAATCTGCTGTATCTTTCATCTGACAAGATGTTAACATAGTAAATGCTGAAGCAATACCCAGGAAAATTTTTTTCATAATATATATTTATAACTCCTTGCGCAATCTTGCAATAGGAATATTTAGCTGCTCCCTGTATTTGGCAACTGTTCTCCTTGCAACCTTGTAACCTTTATCACTTAGAACTGAAACCAGCTCCTCATCAGTTAATGGCTTTTTCTTATCCTCAACATCAATACTTGATGCAAGAATATTCTTTATCTCTCTGGTTGAGACCTCCTCTCCGCTATCGGTCATGAGACCCTCTGAGAAAAAGTATTTAAGCGGATAGATCCCAAAATGTGTCTGTATATATTTACAGTTAACTACCCTTGAAATAGTTGAGATATCCAGTCCGGTTTTCTCTGCTATATTCTTAAGCACCATAGGCCTTAACTTTGTCTCATCGCCCTCAATGAAATAATCCCTCTGGAATTCTATTATTGCGTTCATGGTATTCTCCAGGGTATTGTGGCGCTGTCTGATTGCCTCAATAAACCATTTTGCCGAGTCAAGCTTTTGCTTAACAAAGGTCGCTGCCTCCTTTCCCTCTCTGCTGGATGAATTTGCTGAAGAGACCAGTAAATCTGCATATCTTTTATTGACTCTTAACTCAGGCACGGTAAATCTGGGCATTGACATTACAAGTTCCCCATCTTTATATTCAAGAAGAAAATCCGGAACTACCTGCTGCGCCTGCTCTGCATATGAGTCATCTATTTGCCCTCCCGGTCTTGGATTAAGGTGTACAATCTCCTCTATGGCATCTTTAAGATCATCCTCTGTTATATCCATCCGGGATATAATCTTTGAATAATGCTTCTTTGTAAACTCTGTGAAAAAGTCTTCAAGTATCTCTTTTGCAATTTTCTGGGCTTTTGACTCCCTCCTGCTTTTTATCTGAAGGAGCAGACACTCTCTAAGATCTCTTGCACCAATCCCGGCCGGCTCAAACTCCTGTATTTTCGCCAGAATTCTCTCCACCTCGTGCACATCAGTAACAATGCCCTGACGGAACGCAATGTCGTCTGCCAAAGAGTCGGTATCCCTCCTTAAATAACCATCATCATCAAGAGAACCTATAATGTATTTGGCAATAGTTCTTGAATGTTCATCCATATCGCTGAACCCCAGCTGAGATATCAGGCTTTGGTGAAAACTCTCCTTTACAGAAAAAATGCTGTACTCCTGCTTAAGATCTTTCCCCTGATTATTTACATACAGTTTATAAGAGGGAATCTGGTCTTCTGCACTGTAATCACTAAGAGACAGATTACCTGATTCACTCTCATCCCTCTCCTCGTCATCCCCCCCCTCATCCAGTACAGGATTCTCCTCAAGCTCTTTTTTAATCCTTTGTTCAAGTTCCAGCGTAGGTAACTCCAGCAGCTTTATGGTCTGAATCTGGAGCGGTGATAGCTTCTGTTGCAACTTTTGCTGTAAACCCTGTTTTAACATATAAATGGATATGCGTTTATGCAAAGATATGATTTTTATTTAACTTCGCACTCAGATTAAACCCCGCTCTAATGAACGAAAAAGAGAATAATCTCCGGATTGACATTGAAAGAATAATTGGATCCAAAAACCCAAAATTGCTCAAGGTTATTCCTAAGTTTCTGATCAATTTTGCCAAGAGAGTCATCCATCAGAAGGAGATAAACGAGATACTTGAGCACCATGGTCATCTTAAGGGAAGAGCATTTGCAAGTGCTGCCCTGGGAGACTTGGGTATAAAATATAAAGTCCACGGTATTGAAAAAATCAAAAGACCCGGGAGATATATGTTTGTCTCCAACCATCCGCTTGGGGGGCTGGACGGAATGATTCTTATTGAGGTGTTCGGGGAGATGTTCGATAATGTCAGGTTTGTTGTAAACGACCTTCTTATGCACATTGAGCCATTAAAATCTGTGTTTGTTCCGGTGAACAAATACGGCAGACAAAATGTCGACAATGCAAAGATGATTCTTGATGCATATGACTCAGATGCTCAGATTTTATACTTCCCCGCCGGATTGTGTTCAAGAATGATAAACGGAGAGATAAAGGACCTTGACTGGAAAAAAAGCTTTGTAAACCAAGCGATTAAACATGGAAGAGATATCATTCCAATATTTTTCGGAGGAAGAAACTCTACCTTCTTTTACAAATTTGCAAACATAAGAAAATCACTGGGTATAAAGTTTAATTACGAAACTATCCTTCTTCCGGGAGAGATGTTCAGACAAAGAAATGCTACCTTTGACATATTCATTGGAGACCCCGTTACTCACCAAATGCTTGTGAGCGAAGGGAGTCCTGCATACTGGAGCGAGAGACTCAGAGGCGAAGTGTACAATCTAAACAGATAACAAAATGGAACCTGTAATACAACCAGTTGACAGAGAGCTCATAAAAGAAGAGCTAACCTCTGATAAATTTATCAGGAACACTAGAAAGGGTGACAACAAAATATATGAGATAACTTACCACAACTCTCCCAATACTATGAGAGAGCTGGGGCGGCTGAGGGAGATTTCCTTCAGGCTTGCAGGCGGAGGAACCGGCAAACCACTTGATATTGACGAATTTGATACCGATATAAGATATCCTTACAAACAGCTTATTGTATGGGATCCTAAAGATGAGGAGATACTTGGAGGATACAGATATATTCACTGTACCGGATTAGAGACAAAACACCTGGCTACAAGCGAACTCTTTTCATTCTCCGATAAATTTATTAAAGAGTATATGCCCTACACAATTGAGCTTGGCAGATCATTTATCCAGCCCAATTATCAGAGCACCAATATCAGAAGAAAGGGGCTGTTTGCACTTGACAATCTCTGGGATGGGCTTGGGGCACTTATGCTCAGGCACCCGGATATTAAATTTTTCTTTGGAAAGGTTACAATGTATACCTCATATCATATGAGTGCCAGAAACACTCTTTTGAATTTTCTAAACAAATATTTCCCGGATAATGAGAAGCTAGTTACACCTATTATACCTCTTGACTACGACAGTATAAATCCATACTATGGAGATCTGTTCAAAAATCTTGACTACAAAGATGCATACAAGCTTATGTCTAAAGCTGTAAGAGATCTGGGCGAACACATCCCCCCTCTTATTAACTCATATATGAATCTCTCTCCAAACATGAAGGTGTTTGGAACCGCTATAAATGAGCATTTTGGCGGAGTTGAAGAGACAGGAATCCTTGTCAGTATTAAGGATGTATATCCGGAAAAAATTGAGAGATACATGACACCACTTTTAGCCCTGGCAGAAAAGTTCAGAACAAAATGGTGGCTCACAACAAAAGAGCTTGCTGCAAGAGCAAAGAGAAAGAAAAGCAAGTATAAAAAAAGATAATACGGTTAAAGCGGCGGAAAGTTTATACTCTCTCTGACAACAAAAGCAGAAGGGTATTCAGAAGATATCTCCCTTAACAATCTCATAGCCTCTGATTTTGTTCTGAAATCACCTACAGTAACCTTGAAAAATGGGCTTTCGTGGTTCCAGTATGCTCTTACAGAATTATACCTGCTTAAAAAACCATTCATAACCTCCTGGGACCTTGATCTGGCATTTTGCTTGTTATCAAAGAATATTCTTACTCTATATCCGTTTAATTTTCTTGAACCGGCTGCCTGCAGATGTGCATTTACAGCCCTCTCCACTCCGGCACTCTGAGAGAGAGTAACCCTGGCCCCTCCATCTCCGGGCTCTGACATCATACCCAGAATACTTTTTAAATAGAATGAGGAATCCATTACCGGAGGTGCAATAATCTTTACTGTATCCGGTGTTGTGACAATCAACTCCTGTGCAGTTAGCTTTAGAGTACCTGTTAAAAATAACAGGGAAGCAATCAGAAATACTTTTCTCATCTCAGAACTTATTTACCAATTTTTCCAAAGGAAGATTTTTAAATTTAAAAACCCTCTTATTCCCTCTGTCATTTGAAATAACACCTCTTACATCAACTTGAAATACAGACATTTTCCAGCTGTTTATATTCAGCCCCAGCGAGAAAAGAGAGATAGGATCAAGAAGTTCAACATTTATTTTTGTTTTATTTGAGGATGTTTTACCCCTCTCTATTAATCCGGACTCAATCAGTCTGAATTGAGCAAAATTTACCCCCTCTTTCTTAAGGAAACCATCAGTAGAGGTAAGTGTAAGATCTCTTGAGGATCCGTTTCTGACAACATACTCCAGCTCAACTTCAGCCCTTGATGTGCTTAAAATTTTAACATCAGTAAGCTTGACATCAAGAATCTCAATATCCCTGTAGTTATTACATCCGGACAGTAATGTGATTACTAATATTATAAACAGTGAAAATTTCTTCATATTATTTTGAGGATTTATGCAAAGGTATAAAAAAGCTATATTTGCACCCATTAAACTAATCATAATGACAAACAAATATCATTCCGTAAAGCCCATTAAAGGATTTGGAGAGAAGAGGCTTTTCATTGAGACATACGGATGTCAGATGAATGTAAACGATAGTGAAGTAGTTCTATCTATACTTCAGCCCGCCGGATACACTCTTTGCGAATCAATAAAAGAGGCAGATCTAATACTTATTAACACCTGCTCAATCAGAGACAACGCAGAACAAAGAATTTGGGGAAGGCTTGACCTCTTCAGGATTGAAAAAACAAAGCGTAAAGGTGTAAAAGTAGGGATTCTGGGCTGCATGGCAGAGAGACTTAAGGAGGATCTGCTTAACCATCCGGCTGTAGATCTTGTTGCCGGTCCAGACTCATACAGGTCACTCCCGTTTCTGCTGGAGAGCCTTGACGGAGGAGACAAACAGATAAACACAATGCTCTCTCAGGAGGAGACCTATGCCGACATCTCACCTGTAAGAATGGACAAAAACGGAGTATCCTCCTTTATTTCTATTATGAGGGGATGCAACAATATGTGCTCCTATTGTGTTGTTCCATATGTGAGGGGGGGGGAGCGAAGCAGAGATCCGCAGAGTATTGAGAGGGAGGCCAGGGAGCTTTTTGAAAATGGTTACAGAGAGATAACTCTTCTGGGGCAGAATGTGGATTCATATCACTGGGTAAACCCTGAAAACCCTACAGAGAAGACATCCTTTGCAATGCTTCTTGAAATGGTTGCACTGATTGATCCATCGCTTAGAGTCCGGTTCTCAACATCCCACCCAAAGGATATGAGTAACGCCGTTCTTTATACAATGTCCATGTATCCCAATATTTGCAAGCATATCCACCTCCCGGTACAGTCAGGAAGTGATGCGATGCTGCTTAAGATGAACAGGAAATATACCAGAGAGCAATACCTTGAGAGAGTTTCAAAGATTAGAGAAATAATGCCTGATTGCTCAATTTCCACAGATATAATTGCAGGCTTCTCCGGAGAGAGCGAAGAGGACCACGCAGATACTCTGTCTGTAATGAAAGAGGTAGGATACTATACCGCATTTATGTTCCAGTATTCGGAAAGGCCAAATACAAAGGCGGCCAGAAGATATCCGGATGATGTTCCGGCTGAGGTGAAGAGCAGAAGACTCAACGAAATAATAAAACTTCAGGGAGAGCTATCTCTGATAAGCAACAGGGCAGATCTTGGCAAGGAGTTTGAGGTGCTTGTTGAGGGTTATTCAAAGAAATCCAGGGCAGAGCTTACAGGTAGAACTCAACAAAATAAGACAGTAGTATTCCCTGCAGGAACACATAAAAAGGGAGATTATGTAAAAGTAAAGATAGAGTCCTGCACATCGGCAACACTGCTTGGAAAAGAGATTATTCAATAAAAAAAATATTAAAAATGACAAAGATTCGCACATTTTACATTGGTGACCTCAAAACAGAGGCAGAGCATCTGAAATCAGGCAGCAAAATTATGACAGAGGCTCCGGAAGATAATAACGGAAAGGGAGAGATGTTCTCACCAACAGATATGTTTGCAACATCACTCGGCTCTTGTATGATGACCATCATGGGAATTGCCGCTCAGGCACACGGATTTTCCGTAGATGGTATGAGAATTGAAACCGAGAAAATTATGGCAGCCAACCCCCGCAGGGTTGCAGAA
Organism: Bacteroidales bacterium MB20-C3-3; assembly: GCA_035609245.1. Taxonomy (NCBI): domain Bacteria; kingdom Pseudomonadati; phylum Bacteroidota; class Bacteroidia; order Bacteroidales; species Bacteroidales bacterium MB20-C3-3. The sequence goes on from CP141202.1 coordinate 1,215,116, forward strand.
CTTAAACTTGACATTTACCTCCCAAGGAAATACAGTGACAGAGAGATGAGATTTATCGAGAGCTCGGTTAAGACCTGCCCGGTTGCAAACAGCATACACCCGGACATAATCAAAACAATAACTTATCACCAACCAGAAGAGTAAATAAAAGAGGGCCCGGTCAATGGCAGTTGACCGGGCCCCTCTCTTCAGCGACAACTTTCAATAATCAGAAGAAGAGATATCGGCTGGTGCCAATTCCCGCACCGGCCGATGTTTTTAATATCCCGTCAGGACCTGCAACTTTGAGAAGTGAGTTTGATGAAAAGCTTGTCTCTGCTGTAAATATATTCCCGGTTGAAGGGCTTACGCCCACACCATAGAAGTATGTTCCGGTGAAAACCTCTGAAATACTGAAATTAGCTACATCCATTGAGAAAATTGATGCTCCGGTGGGATTGTAGTTTGAATCATATTCGGTCTTATAGGTATATATTTTTTTACCCTTACCGTCTGAAGTAATAAATCCGTCCATTGAATCAACAGGTATATCAACAACTTTATCTGCGACCAGAGAGGATGGGTCAATTCTTACCAGACCTTTATCAGGGAAAGATGCCCATAACTTATAAGAGCTGTCAAATACCAGATGTTTTGCATTACCTGTAACTCCGGAAGGCCTTATGGTTGCAATTACCGGATAGTCCTCCCTGGATGCATCAAATACTCTTACTCCCTCCTTTACAGCTACAAAAAGTCTTGTCCCAAACATAGCAATACCTTCAGCATCTGTCCCGGCAGGAATTCTTTTGACAAGAGCTTTGCTAACTGCGTCATATACTGCAATATACGAATCAGGATACTCCCACCATCCCAAATCATTTACTTCATAATTATAATCCCAGTTTGTAACAAAGAGTTTATCCCCTGCAAAAATCATATTTCTTGGAGAAGCCAGAGAATTGGTTATTGAACTCTTAAGCTTTCCTGTGGCAGCATCCACTATATCAATTTTATCTGGATTATTGCAGACAAGGTATGCCTCTTTCTGAGGAGATACCGTACCTGAAATAATAGTTGCACCTATAGAAATTCCGCTATTGGCTGTTTCATAAATTCTGTTTGTGATGGTCATTGTCTTCTCATCAAAGAGTGAGAGACTGGCAGAGTGCTCTGTAAAGTTACCCTGGTTAATAATGAGAACCTTCTGTTCAAAGGTAACATCCGTACCAGGAGTATCCTTTTCACAAGATGTAAATAATAGAATTGCTGCAAATGCAATTAGAAGAAATTTAAAACTGTTTTTCATTTCTGGAAATATTTTATTTTTTATTAGTTAAAATCTGTATTGAAAATTGATAAGCCAGTTAAAACCGGGCATTGCATAAAATTTCACATTCTGGTAGCTTACATTAAAAATATTCTTAAAAACCACCCCCGCAACATATTCGTTATTCTTCAATTTCCCCTTGTAGGAGATCCCTCCGTCTGTAAGTGTATATGATGGGAGAATATCATAAATATCAAGTGTGCTTCTTTTTCCTGTGTAATTTAAAGAGATATGCAGAGTAAATCCGGAGTACTCGGAGGATGCTGTCGCCCTCCATGAGTTTTTTGGCTGATATGCCAGCTGCTCACCTTTTGCAGGATCCTCTGCCCAGAGAGGAGTGACAGTACGGATATCTGTAAACGCATAACTACCTTTTAAGGAGACTACTATCTGATTTGCCGAGTAGTTTGCCTCGCCTCCTGCCTCAACCCCGCGTGAGAGCACCTCAGGGATATTCCTCGGCCTCCAGACCTCTCCTGCCGGCAGCCACCTTATCCAGTCATTTACAACGCTCCTGTAAGCTGTTACAAATGCTGAGGCACTCCACACCCCCTCATACCAGCCCCAGTTTATCCCCGTCTCCAAACTTCTGGATTTCTCACTTTTGAGATAAAGATGATTACCTCCCCAGTATCTGTCATTTAAAGAGGGAATCTTTGCATTACCGGACCACGATCCCCTTATATAAAGAGAGTGGCCTCCACCTGCAGGAATTCTCAGCCTTGCATTAAGTATTGGCATTATGGGAAGAGTTCCGGATGATGAATAAATATATCTTGCACCTATTGAGGCGGACAGCAATCCTGCACCATCCAGTTTAGCCATTAAATAGCCCCCTGCCCTGCTCTCCTCCCTATCTGCAATATATGATTTTACAAAAGGTTTTATATACTCTCCGCTGAGCCCGCCTCTTAAGGCAAAAACAGATATTTTATACTCCATATCTGCACTGGCCATAACTCTGTTTGCAGATATTGTATCCTCTTTATACCTCTCCAAATCATTTGCAAAAGAGGATGCAACTCTCCAGGAGAGATTGGCAGTGCTCCCCTCCAGTAATGCAGAAATCTTAAGATTATTGTCGTAAATTGAGTTATGTGTTTCAGGCCTGTCGTTAAGCGATACAGATGGTTGTATCTCTCTGTCAAAATCGAGATACATAACTGAAGTATTAAAGGTTCCAAGCAGACCCGCCTTTACATAAAACTCCTGAATAACACCCCAGTTTGAGATTGCAGCATTATTAAGTCTCTCAACAGGCCTTCCGGGTTTTGTATTGTTCTCAAAAGTATAGTTGTTCCTGGATTTGTTAAAGAGAACAGAGCTTCTGGACTCAAATATCTTTCCCGAGTATCTGTAGGTAGCCCCGGTAAAGAGAGAGCCATAGCTGCCAGCCGACAGAGCAATATTTCCGCTGTGACCACCTCTCCATTTTGCTCCTGTTTTTAACTTGACTGTACCCCCTATACTTCCATCTCCATAAAGAGCAGAACCTCCGCCAATATGAATATCCATTTCATCAAAAAAGTACAGCGGGATGTGAGAGAGGTCGGCCTGACCCATAGTGGGAAGCGACATATTCTGCCCGTTCCAGTCAATTGTGGTGTGCGAAGAGGAGGTACCTCTTATTGAAAGAAATGCATTCATCCCTCTTCCGTACTCTTTGATGTATGCCGCGTTATTGGCTTTTATGAAATCTGCCAGAGTTGCGCTCTGCATCTTCTTTACAGCCTCCTCAGAATATGATATAATATTGGTACCCGGAGAGAAGCGCTTTAGATCTGCCGGACCCTGCTTTTTAAAAGCAGTAACCATCACCGAATCAAGTCTGTTTGCCTTGGCTGTATCTCTCTGTTGTGCAAAAAGAGAACTCACCGGTACAAAAAGATGCACGGCAACAACACATATAAATACAAATAATGAAAAATAGTTTTTCATCGCTCTCTTTTTCCCGAAAGTTCGATTAAATATGTTTTGTCCCTGCAGGTCTTCTGACTCAGCTTTTGCATCTTCGCCTTCCCACCTAATGGCAGTGGCCGACTGAAGAAAACCCCAAATTGATGGGGAGAGCTTTACAGCAGCGGGTACTGTTCCCGGATTACACGGGATTCCCTGAAGCTGGAACGGCACAAAGATAACTTATTTTCATCTACAAGGCCAAATTTTTGTTAAATTTGGTAGTTTTCACTCACTAACTATAATCAATTATTATGTCAAAATCACTCAAATTACTACTGCTCACGGCATTAGTCTTTACTATGGCCGCCTGCTCTACCCAGAAAGAGAAGGTAGAACTCAATTATGAACAGTACACACTGGATAACGGACTCAAGGTTGTTCTCCATCAGGACAAATCAGATCCAATTGTTGCTGTTGCAATTCAGTATCATGTTGGATCAGGAAGGGAGAAACCAGGGAGAACCGGTTTTGCCCACTTCTTTGAGCATATGCTTTTCCAGCGCTCGGAGAATCTTCCTAGAAACGCATTCTTTACAAAAATCGCCAAACTTGGCGGTGAATTCAATGGTTCCACAAACTCAGACGGAACAAACTACTACGAAGTAGTTCCAAGAGATGCCCTGGAGAAGGTCCTCTGGATGGAATCTGACAGAATGGGATTTTTTATCAATACAGTAACTCAAGGTGGTTTAGAGAGAGAGATTGACATTGTATCAAACGAAAAGCGTCAGAACTATGACAGCCAGCCATACGGACACTCCAGCACCATTATGGCAAATCAGATGTATCCGGCAGGCCATCCTTACAGCTGGACAACAATAGGTGAAATTGCAGATCTAAGAGCTGCCACAATAGATGATGTTAAAGAGTTTTACAACACATACTATGTTCCAAACAATGCAACCCTTGTTGTGACAGGAGATTTTGATCCGGCCCAGGCAAAAGAGCTTATTCAGAAATATTTTGGTGAGATTAAAAAGGGGAATGATGTTCCTAAACCTCAAGTTCAGCCGCTTGTTTTTGAACAAAGCAAAAGGCTGGTTTTTGAAGATCAGTATGCTAAATTACCTCAGTTATCACTAACTTTTCCAACAGTTGAGCAATATAACGAGGACTCATATCCACTTTACTTCTTTACCTCTCTGTTTGCAAATGGTAAAACAGCTCCGCTTTATAAAGTGGTTGTAGAGGAGAAGAAACTTGCCCCGTCTGTTGGTGCTTATAATATGACAAGAGAGATTGCGGGTCAGGCACAGATCCAGATTCGTGCTTTCAATGACATCAATCTTAACGATGTTTATGCTGCAATTGAGGAGGCATTTGCAAGATTTGAGGCCGAGGGTGTTAACGAACTCGAGCTTGAAAAATTAAAAGTAGGCCAGGAGGCCGCTATCTATAACAGAATGTCCGGAATTCTCGGCAAGGCGATGATGATTGCCCGCGATACAGAATTTGCAGGTAAACCAGATGCAACATTTGATGAGCTTAATAAATACCTGGCTGTAACAAAAGAGGACATAATAAGAGTATACGAGAAATATTTCAAAGGGCGCCCATATTTTGCACTTAGTATGGTTCCTGCCGGCAAGGCAGATCTTGCACTTGCTGAGTCAGTTGTTACTACTGTAGCTGTTGAGAATGTAGCAGACCAGACAATGAAATCACAGACAGGCAAATTGGTGGACGACGAATACGAGCGTACTCCATCTGCTTTTGACCGTTCTGTAGAACCTGACTTCCTTGCTAATACACCTACCATTACAGTCCCTGCTATATGGAACACTGAGCTTCCTAACGCTGTTAAACTTTACGGAATCCAGCATAAAGAGCTCCCTCTCTTCCAGGCATCGGTAAATATGAAGGGTGGTATGCTTCTAGACCCTGCAGGAAAAGAGGGACTTGCAAGTATTACTGCTCAGTTGATGAATGAGGGAACAGCACTTAAATCTCCTGAAGAGCTGGAGAGCGCATTGGGTCTGCTTGGCGCAAGAGTTAGATTTTACTCAGGAACAGAGGGTATGGGAATAAGCATTTCCGGTCTTTCAAAAAATTATGAGAAAATAGTTGCTATTGCTCAGGAGATGCTACTTCAGCCAAGATTTGATTCAGCAGCTTTTGAGCGTCTGAAAAACGAAATTAAAACCACTATCCGTCAGATGTCTGCTAATCCAAGGGCTATTGCCACAGAGACAGCAGGTAAATTGATATACGGAGAGGGAGGAACTCTTTCAAGAATGGCTTACGGAACTGCAGCAAGTATTGACGCCATCACTCTTGAAGATGTTAAAGCATTCTATGCAGCAAACTACAGCCCATCTATTGCAAACATTACCTTTGCAGGATCACCTGATCAGAAGAGAGTGGTAAAGGCCCTTACAACTCTTACAGAGAACTGGCCTGCAAAAGATGTAGTTATACCTGAGCCTGTAGCAGGAGTATCGGCACAAAGAGGAGTAATCTACTTCGTTGACTACCCTAACGCGCCTCAGTCAATGATTATCCTTGCAAAGACAGCAATGCCTTTCAATGATCCTGACTACTATCCTGCAGTAATTGCAAACTACAAGCTTGGATCCGGCTCTCAGGGAATGTTGTTTGATGTTCTCCGTCTGCAAAAAGGGTACACTTACGGAGCATATTCAAGCTTTATGGCTGCTCAGCATCAAAACCTCTTTATGGCACAGTCAAGTGTTCAGGGAAGCGTTACAATGGATGCAGTGAAGACATTCAAAGATCTTATCGGCGGATACTCCGAGATGATTAATGAGGAGATGCTTGCATCTGTTAAGAACTCTCTTCTTAAATCCAAGACATCTTCATTTGAGACAATTGGTGATATTCTTAGTATGCTTAACGATATAGCAAACTACAATATGCCGTTTGACTATGTGAAGCAGCAGGAGAATACAATCAACAATATCACTGTTGACCAGCTTAAGGAGATCATAACAAAACACATGAACATAAACGATATGATTTATGTGGTTGTGGGAGATGCAAAGAGCCAGATGAAACCACTTGAGCAGATAGGACTTGGCAAACCTGTACTTGTTCAAAGGTAAATAACGAGTAATCGTATAAACCATAACCCCAAAAGTGTTTCAAATGCTTTTGGGGTTTTTAAATTTTTACATACCTTTGTCACCCTTGTTTACCGAAACAGCAGGCCGCTTCAGAAAGCCACCTGAAAAACAAGCCCGGATGGCGGAATCGGTAGACGCGCTGGTCTCAAACACCAGTGGCCGCAAGGCTGTGCCGGTTCGATCCCGGCTCCGGGTACGAAAAAAGCAGGTAGTGATGCCTGCTTTTTTCGTACCGTCGCTTGCCGGATGCGGCAAGCTCCTTTTGTTTGTCCCACCCCCCGGCCCCCTCCGGGGAGGGGGAGCGTCGCTTCGCTCCGAAAAACCAAACTCAATTATTTATCAGTAAGCTATTTTTCATCAACGAACTTGCACCAATTTGCACCAGAAACATTATTTATTGGAAATTTGAACTTAAAATGTTCCTGAATTTTTACTTGGGATGTCCAACTTTAGTTTGAAAATAAATGATTTTGTCAAATGAAACAAAATTCTATTTTTTTTGGGGAGCTGACAAAAAGGGGATTTTGACAATATATTCTTAAATAAGTTATTATAATAAATTCCCTAAATTTATTTATCGAAAACTTTTCCTAAATTATCAATTCCTGCTTTGATCATTTTTTGCAGCAAATTCCCTAATTGGATTATTTGCTTTTCAAATTGATTAGTTGTTTCTATTGTAACTGCCCATTCGATATTTTCTATCACATTTAATTGTTTTATAACCTTTTCATCTTTATGACCTGCTGTATTATTCCTTACGACATTTATGTATTCCCAATTTTCTCGTACAAATTTCTCTAAATCTTTCTGGGCTTTAGTTAAGTCCGTATAAAAAGATTTATACCCTTTCCTTTCGATTAGTTTCTTAATCTGTCTTATTATTTGATTTGGGGCATCATACATTATAAGATAAGATTGACGAGCAAAAAAACGTTTATCCCATTCAGAAGTAGCTGAATATAACCCTTTCTGTATCTTTTTTATATCAATAGAAATTAAAGTAATGTACCCGGAAATATTCCAAATCAAGGCATTTTCTTCAAATGCTAGTCTTTTTGCCTTATATTCTTCTCTTATAGAATTAACCTCAGCTATTTGTCTTTTAATATCTTGTGTATGTGGTTTATGTTTTAGTAATTTTTCAAGAGTAGCATTAGCTTGTTTCAAGACAGGCTCAATTTTTGCGATTTCAGAGTTAAGATGGTTTAGACTTTCCTTGAACAATTCTATCTGTAATTCTTCCTCTTCTATTTTAGTCTGCAAATCAATGATAATAGACTTACCCTCTGGTGTAGACATCTTTATATCTAAAATTTTATCTACGTCGGTAGTTATATAATTCATTTTTTCATCTATTTATTGTTCAACATATTGTCGGAACCCCTTAAAGAAGGACAGTACCCCTTTTGACAAATATAGTAAATCTATTTTAATCATTACTAACTATTTGTATCTAGTTTTCAACTTCAAAATCAACTCCAAATCCCTGATAAAAAGTTCGGAAAAATGTCCTATTCCTGGTACTTGAACAAACAAACCCTAATTGATAATGAATCAGTTAGGGTTCTCTGTTTTACGATTTGCACCATTTTTGCGCCACATCTCTCCAAATAGGATAAATTATACCGAAATATCTCCCTGAATTTTTCACTTTTTGGTACTTCAAATTCCGTTTAAAAACAAATGATTTTGTCGAATTAATCTATGTCATATTTCTAAGGGTCCGACAATTTTGTTGTCACAGCAAAAGTGAATTAAAATAGCTAAAGATTACATATTGTTGGGATATACTGTGAAATAGTAAAATTTGGAATTTTATTGCCAGCAGCGATAGCATCTTGAATACACTTATCACATTCTGCTTCATTCATCACGCCGTTCTGCCAGGCATACCATACAAGATCAAGGAATGTAATGTATGTGATGCCATTTTCTTCACAGTATGCTTTTGTATCCCTTAGATTACAACTGGCAAGTACATCATTATGTGTTTGGCAGTATGCAATACATGCGGATTCGCCCATGCCCTTTGTCCGTATGAGCTCTGCATAAATTTGTATTGCCTCTCGGTCTGGGTTCCAGGGAATAATCGACAATTTTGAACCAGTCTTAATCCATTCTATATGTTTCAGGATGTAGTCTTTGGTGGACTTCCATTTCCCCAACTCTTTATCAACAACAACATCAAGAATCACAAAGTCGTAGTTAGGGAGTACCCTTGGGAGATCGAATAAATGGTTGGCATCTATGAAGTCAATCACGACATCGGCATCCAAAACTATCTTAGTTTTCCCCATTCTCCTCAAATATAATGTTTGACATCAACTCGATTAGATGTCCTTTGGAAATTTTGCCAGAGTCGTATAAGGACTGAGCTTTAGAAGCATAATCCCCTAAAATGATGTTGTTTCTTTTAGGGACTAAAAATACATCTGTTTTCAAACCACAAGGTTCGGCATAGGCTATGGGTTGAATATTCCAAAGATCGTTGAATTTTACATCAGGTAGTCTGAGTATCTTATTCAATCGGATAAGCATAGCTTGATAAGAAACACCAAAATATCCGCACATTGTGATTATGTGAGCGGGATTGATTGTTTTTTTATTGCAACCCAGTCTCTTCATAATATCTACGACCCCTGCAGTTGGAAGTAAAAAGTATGAGGCAAATGAATTTGCATGCCGTTCGATGGGGGACTGAGGGTTGTTGATGTCACAATTATGAACCTCAAAATCTTTCAGATCTTGAACAAACAGATGATAGAGTTCATGGGCTACAGTAAAATTCTGCCTGCCCATAACCATATTTGAATTTATTAAAATGAAATTAGTGCTTTCGTCGTATTTTAAGCACATCCCTGAGAAATTCTCACTCATTGGTGTATAAACAGTGAGAATTCCCTGTTCAACTAGGAGGCTCTCCATATCCACGGGAAGCCTGTCTCCAAGAAGAAATTTTGCCCGTAATTTACTGGCTTCATTCTCGTATTGATATTCGGGAATTCTTGCCATTACCCTTCAATCCTCTTCATTTTTATATAATTCTTTACGATGGACTTGAAATGTGCGATTCTCTTCAAATCATCTAAAGATGCATTCTCCATCCTGAATGCACACACCAAATAGTCTTTCAATTGATCTTCGTTTTCTGCGAAGAAAGAGGCAAGTTCCACCCCCAAAAAATCACTGAGTTTTTCAAGGGTTTTGAATGGGATATCGATGTCTTTAGTCTCATATTCGGTATAGGTTGGCCTTGCTATACCAAGAACATCGGCTACTACTTCCTGAGTATAACCCAGTCTATTTCTAATGGCCTTGATGTTTGTTTGGATTGTTCCCATAATATGGTTCGGTCGTTTGTTTCGTGATTGGCTCGTTTATTTCGTTTATTCGTGTTGTCAATTTTAGGCCTGACAAATATACGAATTATTTGAATATATACAAATATTAGCTAAATTAAAGATAGTTATAATTTCTTATATATCTACATTTTAAACAAATATATCTCGGTTACAATTTTCATTATTATTGTTAATTAAGTCTCAAAATGCAACAATACGTCCGCTAGGATTCGTATCGAAGTGTACGTTTTATAAGGACATCCTTTCTGGCAAGAGTGTCGAAACCCCTTTATTCCAGACACTGAATCCTTATACAATTATAATTTTCAATTTCACAATCAACTCCAAATCCCATAAGAATGGTTCGGATATTTTTCCTATTAGGAGTACTTGAACAAACAAATCCTAATTGATAGCCAGCCAGTTAGGGTTCTTTGATTTATGATTTGCGCCATAATTATACATACAGGAAAATTTAGTCAAAATATCTATCCGTATTTATCTCTTTTTAATTGGTCAATTTTAGTTTGAAAACAAACGGATTTGACGAGTGAATGTATGTATGTCTTTTTAGGGAATATGATTTTCAGGGGGTCTGATAGAATAGTGCTAATGACTTTCCATCTCTCAAAATATTAAACACCAGCGGATAATGAACGCTGTTGTTTCTTATAGAATCCCTTATCAACATAAAATTTATATTATTTATATCGCAAATAATATCTCCAGGCATTATCCCAGCAGTAGTATAAGGAGATTTAGACTTTAAATACATTACAATGAATTGCTTGTTAACAGAATCATATCTGCCGGCTATAATAGGATCATCAATCTTATCAGAATCAGAGCCATTTAAGATACTTTCATAGTTAATTCTTTTCAACCAAATAGAGTCTTTTTGGAAATCCATATAAATATCAAATGTCTTTAAAAATTCAACTCCAACCAACGAAAGACTTGTTTTGAGCACATAATAATAATTTTTCAAAGGGTTATTATACTCTATCCATATATCTCGTTTAATATGAAGAGTATCTGTTATTAATAGATAATCCTTTGAACTCATTATTATTTTCTTTTTTGACAAAGTAAGGATGGCATTTTCAAAAACATTATCTAATGATATATTCTTGCAAGCTATATCTCCCCTATACCCCGTGTCCATCATTAAGTCTTCTTTAGCCATTATTGTTGTATCTCCCAATTTAAATATAAAAGGGAACTGCTTAATGATATAATTTTTACCTTTTTTTGTCAGCTGTAATACAATATCCGCATCAATTATATCATTATCTGAATTGAACAGTATCCGATTATTGCTGAATTCAAGTTTTAGAGATTTCATACTATCCTGTACTGATACAATTCCGTCTGCGTTAGATCTGCTAATTATTTTCCCCAATGCAGAATTGTCCGGAACTCTCCTGAAACTTTTAAACACTATATCCTTGTTGCCCGCATATACTTTAGTTTGCTCTTTAATATTATCTGTATAATAGAAAGCATCATCAAATCCTCCTACCATAGAGTCTTTAACAGAGCTCTCTCCTTGGTAAAATTTGTCAGAGACAGATGATTTAATAATTAACGAACCACTGGCACCCGTATCAAATATCAGCGTACATGGAATGGTATCGTTTATACATGAATTTATAACTAAGTTGCCATTAAATTTATTAATGTAAAAATTTGATTCTACTTTATGATTATAATTAACAGATGCAGATTTGTTTTCACTGCAAGACTGAAAGATTATACAAGCTATAAAAAAAACTTTGAAATATATCATATTCTATTGTACCAGATTCCTATTAATTGGACTTAAAGCCTGAAGTGGTTATGTAAATATGACTTACTCTAATTTATACCGGGCTATATCTAGGTCACTATCTACACATTCAAATATAGTAAATCCATTTAAATCATTATCAAATATTTGAATCAAATTATCAATCTCATAATCATATGCAAATCCCATAAGAATGGTTCGGATATTTTTCCTCTCAGGGGTACGAAAAAAGCAGGCATCACTACCTGCTTTTTTCGTACCGTCGCTTGCCGGATTCGGCAAGCTCCTTTTGTTTATCCCACCCCCCCGGACCACTTAGTGGAGGGGGAGAGTCACTTTGTTTAGGAAATTAGTGAATAAATGCTCTACCTTAATTGAAATACAATCTCTATGGCAAAATCAAGATTATTAATTTTCCACTCTGGGTTCTCAATTTGAGATAAAAGTTCACTTACACGAAGAAGCTCTTTTTTAATAGCTATATTGCCATCATTCTGATTTGATTCGCTCATATTGCTGTCACTTTTTGCATATGCAACTACAATAATCTTATCAAGCAAAGGAACATTGAGTTCATCATTTTTTTCAATAATCCTGGTACTCTTTATTACTCCTTTTTCAGTACTAATCTTAACAATGAATGCTCCTTGTAATCCGGCAGATTTTGCTTCTTCTGGATAAATAACTTTTGAAGCCACTAATTTCGCAATCTGACTTTCAAGATCCTCTGGAAAGACCTTAATATCTAACGATTGCACTTCAGGGGAATTGGGTATTATCGACACATTTTCTTTACTAAGAATTTCCTTTACAAGACTTACTGACTCATAAGGTGTATTGAGAGAAGTAAGAATCTCGGCCATAATTGGTTCATTTGAAACTGATTTAAGCTTTTCAATTTGTTTTTTAATTAACAATTCTAAGTTCTTATCACTAGTAACTATTCCATCATTTACCAAAAAAACCCCATTGTCATTAATTTTTATCGATAATGTATTTTTTTTCTGAATCGGATTTACTAAACGCTGGGCAGAAATATTATTTATTCCATTTGTTTTTAAAGCATCCAGAAGTGTATTGTGATGACTGATATTTACAGTAAGCAAATCACCCTCCTCATACTTGATTACAAAATAGATTGAATCTTTAGAATATTTCATTTTTGAGACAATATCTTTAATAACTTGATCAATGTTATTCTGACTTGCCTCATTAATGTTTTTATTAGTTGTATAAGAGGACCATTGGCCTAAACGATATGTACCGTTTTTGAATATTGTTACTGGCACAACCTGGTCTCTGTTAACTTTTTTGTCTTTTTGTGGTTCTTTTACAGATTCAGATGTTGGTGATACATCCGTAGGTGATTCTATACTATCATTTGTCAATGAAACATCCGGATATGAGACCACATACTCTGTTTCAGCAAATACAGCTACGGCTGCTGCAATCATTGGCAATATTAATAATGCCTTGATTGCTTTATTTGGACTCGATCGTTTTTTTAGCATCATTTTAATTCTTTTTTGAAAGTTCCCGCTGCACAAGTGATTCACTACCGGTATGGAAAAACTCTGCTGGGTTCCTTTCGAGATTAGTAAATATTGATATTTTCTTGCATCGATGCCATTTTTGAGTACACAACTATCAGCCTGATATTCGTGTATGGTGATAAGCTCTTTTCTTAATAGCCAGAATATGGGATTAAACCATTGAAATATCGCGACAGTATTAATAAAGAGCAAGTCATAATTATGTTTAAGTTGAATATGAGCTTTCTCATGATCAATAATTATCTCTTTATTAGACCTATAGTCCTCATCTGAGATAATTATATTATTAAACCAACTGAACGGGATAATTTGTTTATTGCTGATATATAATTTTTCAACAGAATTTGCCTCTTGGTATGAGTTCCTCATTATCCTGTAAATCTGAAAAATACCATAGATGTTTTTGCCAAGTAAGCTTAGGGCACCTATTATATAGACGCAGATAGCAATTATTTGAATCACTGAAAACCAATCATTCTGACTGATTTGTTGATTTTGAATAATAGGAGTTGATGAGTCTGCCACTATAACATTTTGATTGAGCCCTACAGGAGCAATTATCTCTTTGAATATTGTAATTGTCCATACAGGCAGTATAATTGACAATAAAACTATTGATAGAATAACTGCTCTGTTAAGCCTGAAGAGTGTTTCGCCCGATAATGAATACTTATATACAAAGTACAGCAGGGCCAGGCATACGCCCGATTTAACAAGATATAGAACTAGTTCTGTCATAACTTTTTATTATTTGCCTGTTCAATCTCTTCAATTAACCTCTTTAATTCTTCAAGCTGGATTTTGTCTTTTTTAACGAATGTTGACACAACATCCAGATATGAATTTTCAAAATACTTGCTGATAACACCTGTAATCTTTCCTTCTCCAAATTCTTCAGGAGTAATTACAGGATAGTACTGATATGTATAGCCAAATTTTTTATGAGACAAAAAGCCTTTGATTTCAAGACCCCTGACCATTGTAGAAATTGTGTTGAAGTGAGGTTTAGGGTCCGGATAAAGTTCAATCAGCTCCTTTACATGCATAGCCCCTTTTTCCCAAAAAAAAGCCATTATTTCATCCTCTTTAGCTGTAAGCTTAATCATAGTGGTAATGTTTGAATTTAACCTGAGACAAATTTAAACTAATATTTTTAGTTTGCAAACTATTTTTATTAGTTTAAGCAAAAAATAACGATTTGCGCCATTTTTGCTCAATATCTCTTATTACATGGAAATTTGAAACTAAGCCCGATTTTCAGGGGGTTCGACATCTGGATGAAATACCGCAAATATTCCTGATTAAACGCCACAATTGTTCATAATAATTTTGCAATCTCCTTGTTATTAGTAATGCGGAAGCTGTTTCTGATATGAATGTGAACGATATCATCTTCTCTGCTTGCCGTGGCGGATGTTGTGTTGCATCTTGGTGATGGACGCTATGCCCTGATTGAATGTAAGCTTGGCAGCAAAGAAATTGAGGATGGCGCAAATCACCTGGTTCAGCTCCATAAACTTATAGTAGAGCATAACAAGACCGAAGAGCAAATGCCTATTAGAGAACCTGACCTGAAGATTGTTTTGACTGGAGGACAATATGGATATACAAGGAACGATGGCGTTCACGTAATTCCGTTGGCTTGTTTGAGAGATTGAATCCGGTTAAAATCCCTCAAGAATGGTTCGGATACTTTTCGTGCCGTCGCTTGCCGGTTTCCGGCACAACTTTATTTATTCCTCTTTATTTTATACCATTTATAAATATATCTTACGGATATGTATAATACTAAAAGAACAAATAAGAATGATGACCCCGGGGCCTTTATAAAATTTGGCAACAGCACTTCAAATAAGGTCTGTTTATCAAGAACGTAGCATCCAAAAATAAAGAAAGCATATGCTATTATTACTCTTGCTACATAGGAATATGTGTATTTATAGATTGTCATTAAGTTAGAAATCGCTAGTACAATTGTTACCGCATATAAAGATAGTGACTTTACACAACCATTCGCTCTGATTTCTATAAAGTAATAACACGTAAATTCTTCTCTATCAGATACATGTGTTCCTTTTTCACTCCTGCCTCTGACGCATATCTATTCCAGCTGGAAATGACATCAGCAATTTGATTAACAATTAATAGCGCATTTTTAATGCCCATATTACGGGCTACGGCCAGTAAATCTTCCCGTGTAAATTCGTCACGTTTGTTGTTGGCAGACATCTGGTGCTGGTTTGTCCACCTACCGGATGAAGAATATGAATAGCAGAGGTCATAGGCCGGAGCCAGACGCCACTCTCTGCCCCTGTGCAGAATAAAAGAGTGATTCTTCGTATGATCGTCATGATTCCTCGCTATGATATTGAATACCATTCTGCGGTAAAGTTGCTCCATGTCGGGATAAGGAAGGTTCATTCGCCTCATAACCTGGAACGCCTGCTCATATGAGTGCCTGTCGTCGCGGTCAAAATGGGCGATTGCGCACAGCGTTTGGGTGTGCAGCTTGCCTCCGTCATCTGTCCTGTCAAACCTCTTTGTCATAAAGTGGGCATGTTGACCCTCCTCATACAATCGGCATTCAGTCATTTCAATACCGCAATCAAGTGCCATTTTATGGTAGGCATACTCGATACGGCCTATTCCGGGTGGGTTGTCAGAAACTTTACCTGCCTCGACCCCGTCGAATTTAAGCAACCAGTAAGTAAATCCATCCGGCGCTTTTACCTGGCCCGAACGAACCTCTGACATATCGCTGTTGACGGCGATGATAGCTTTGGGCTTTGCGCCACCCGCAGATGTCCCTACCCTGATGATATCAAGTAGCGATTCATCTCCTTTGGACAACTTAACCTGAAAGTCCTCCCGCTTACCCAGAACCTCTTTGGCCAGATTTGTCAGGTGAGCAATCTCAATAACTGAAGACTCTTCAAGCTGGGGATTATTCTGTGCAGGTTCAAATTCCAGAGCACCCATACCGCGCTTGCCTACATAGCATAACCTGTCAACCGGACTGAACGTCATACCACTTAACCCTTTGCTTGCAAACCATTCGTCAATTATCTGGTTTCCGTAATCGTCCGGCAGGGAGTCGGCAATCAAGCCTGGTAACCCTTTGAAGGTTTTATTTCTGTTTGAGGGGTAATAATAGGTTCTGTCGCCTCTGCTAATATCTTCCAGAGGCATCATAAGCGGAGCAACATCAAGCCCTTTGGCAGAAAATTCAGGTAAAAACTCAAAGATGGCATATTCATTCTCCTTATCCCACACCACGGCGGCCACATCCTGCCCCCATAAAGAGACTTTCATTACTATATCTGTCATTTCTTACGTTTTTTATTGTTTAAGGCCAACAACTCTACTGGGCTGATTACCTGTAGCGGTATAAGGTTGTCAAAATTTTCCAGCAGTTTCAACACCCGCATAACTGCGACCAGCGAGGAGAGCGAGGTGTTTTTGCCGTTCTCCATCTGGCTGACAGTAAACGCACTAATTCCTGTCCGCCGGGCAACTTCCATCTGTGAGAGTTTCTTCTTAAGTCGTGTTGCCTTAATTCTTTTACCCAATTCGGACACAATTGCAGCATCCGTCATTCCATACCAATCCATGTCATTAGATTTATCTAATGCAAAGATATAATTTTCTTCATAATTCTATTAGATTTATCTAATAGTATTACCTGTTTTTGACACTTTCATTAGATATATCTAATCAAGACCTCCTGTCAATCCAAACTTCTGAATCAACTCCAAATCCCTCAGGAATGGTTCGGATATTTTTCATCAACGAACTTGCACCAATTTGCGCCATAATCCATATTTCACAGTTTTTTCGTTTATATTAATGTGTGATTATACATGTTTTCATTTGTTTTTATGTGATATGTTTAATATTTTCGTTGTGTAATTTGTATTTACATTTCTTAAACATCAATTACATGAAAAGAATAGCATACGAAGGATTACTTAAATGGAAAAGTAAACAGAATCGGAAACCCCTTTTAATAAAGGGAGCAAGGCAAGTCGGAAAAACCTGGTTGATGAAAGAATTTGGCAAAAATGAATATGAATCTGTAGCATATATCAATTTTGAGAAAGCCACCCAACTTGCTAATTTATTTGAAGCTGATTTTGATATCCCTCGTATTTTAAGATCGGTCCAGCTCATAACAGGTATTGTTCCTAAACCAGGTGAAACTCTTATTATTTTTGACGAGATCCAATCTGTTAAACGAGGATTGCTATCATTGAAATATTTTTATGAAGATGCTCCGGAATATCACATTATTGCAGCGGGCTCACTACTGGGGCTATCCATCCATAAGGACGACTCTTTCCCTGTAGGAAAGGTGGATTTTCTGGAGTTATATCCTCTTTCATATGAGGAATTTATTGTGGCATTGGGCAAGAATTCTCTGCTGGACGCTTTGCACAGGAGGGACTGGGAGTTGACTAAAGCATTTAAAAGCAATTACATTGAACTTTTAAAGCAGTATTATTATATTGGAGGAATGCCTGAGGTAGTCAAATCATTTATTCAAAATAACGATTACAATGAGGTGCGTGAAATTCAGAATTCAATACTTGAATCATATAATAATGATTTCTCCAAACATTCGCCAATTGAAATTGTACCAAGGATAAAGATGATTTGGAATTCTATTCCGTCTCAGCTTGCAAAGGAGAACCGCAAGTTTATTTATGGTGCAGTAAAGAGTGGAGGAAGAGCTAAGGAATTTGAAGTTGCAATTATGTGGCTTGAGGATGCCGGATTGATTCACAAAATCAGCAGAGTTTCCAATGCTTCCCTGCCATTAGACGGCTTTGTAGATATCGGAGCATTCAAGTTGTTTATGGTAGATATTGGACTACTTGGTGCAAAATCGGGACTAGATGCTAAAACTATAATTGAGGGGAACACAATTTTTGGCCAGTATAAGGGTGCGCTTACTGAACAATATGTTCTTCAGCAATTAAAATGTTCCACTGGAATTGAAATTTACTATTGGAGCTCTGAACAGGGAATTGCCGAAATTGATTTTCTTATTCAGACAGGAGGGAAAGTTATACCAATAGAGGTAAAGGCCCAAGAAAATCTTAAAGCAAAATCGCTTAAGAGTTTTAGAGATAAGTTCCATCCCGAATTGTCTTTAAGGACATCAATGTCTGACTTCAGAGAAGAAGAGACGTTAACTAACTTACCACTATACGGGATATCATTAATCAATAGTTTAACTTAAATATAAACTCCAGATTCCTCAAAATTTCCCAAATATTTTCAGCTGATAATACGCCATACTATTAAGCCTCCGATAGTATCTTTTTTGGAAATTACCTGAAATTGTAATAAATTTAATAAATCTATTTTAATCATTCTCAAATATATGAATCATATTTCCAATTCCTCAATTAACCCCGGATATCATAAGAATGGTTCGGATATCTTTACAGCTAGGGGTATCTTTTTTGTTTTTGTCATATATATCCTGGCAAGCTGCACAAATGTTCCTAATCCTGTTGGCAACAGGAATATAGAGGTAGTTATCAATGATATCCCCTTTAATACCGATGTGTATAAAAGAATACCATATACGTTAAGAGCCTGGGAGTGGGAGAAGGAGGGGCTTAAACTGCAGCAGATAGAGATATTGGATTACAATACAAACGCCACATTACAGACTATAGAGAAAGAGAGTTTTCCTGTGATTCATAAAGATCCTTTAACTCCAAACGGTTTAATAGAGCTCGATAAGTTGTCACACTATTACATCTCTATTCAGTTACCTGTTGAGTTAAATAAAACTCCACCTTCAAAAATTTTTCACAAATTTAAATTCAGAGACACTGTGAAAAACAAAGAGTTGACAGTTGAGGGTGGAATATTTATGCCCCGACTGACCGAAGCCCCTCTTGCAATATCATCTCCGGTTAAAGGAGATAACTGGTTGTTCATAAATCAATCTACAAATGAATATCACTTTTTCACTATGTTTTTTACAGACAGGAAACTATGGAGAGGAGAGAGATTTGCATTTGATAATATTAAGTTGAATGACGAGATGGATGACATGCTTGATGGAGACCCCAAAGTCAACGAGTCCTATTTTAATTACAAGGATACCCTTTATGCTGTCGCAAACGGTACCGTATTGAAAGTTGTTGACGGCAGACCTGAGAACAGGGGAGATGCCCGCGATATTAAGTTTGCAAACCTGGATGAGTACGCAGGAAACTATCTGGTGCTGGATATCGGTAACAGCAGGTATGTATATTACGCCCATTGTGTACCAAATAAGTTTATGGTTACTCAGGGGAAAACTGTAAAAGAGGGAGACCCCATCGCACTTTTAGGTAATTCCGGGAACTCCACCGGTCCTCATTTACACTTTCAGATAACTGACGGCCCTCATATCTTTTTCTCCAACGGACTGCCATTTGTAATTAAAAAATATACAAAAACCGGCAATTCCGGAACCGGACCAAGCTCACCTGTTGTATATACGAATGCAATGATGGAGGAGCAGACTGTGATTTCTTTTTAGTTCTGTTCAATCAGCTCCAGATCACTCAGTATTTAACCCACTCGTACAGGGCAAGGTTGTCCGTTGATGCAGCCTCTCCGGTCATCCATTTGGGCCACCAGCCGCTTAGATAGATATTTGTTATGGTTGTGGGGATTTGTGAAATATCAACGGTTGATTTTAATTTTACGTTATCAACCCAGAAGCTAACCTCATCCGGATAATAGTCTATCCTGTATTCATGAAATTGCTCACCCGGATTGAAGGGTAAAACAACTTGCGAACTGAATTTCTGAACACCTTTTACCCAAGTGTTAAAATCAACTTTTCCGGAACCATCGTTCCAGATCTCTATATCTATTTCATCCAGATTGGCACTTTCGTACAGAAAAATAGTTGTATAAGTTCCGGGGAGTTGCATTGGTGTTTTAACAGAGGCCCGGTAGCTGCCATACTTATATTTAGCAGGAGCAACCGTCTTTATCTCTCCTCCATCTTTTGTCAGTTTGGGAAATTTTATATTAAGAACCCCGGCTTCAACAAAGACATTTGCTCTGTTAAACCTGCCAAATCCCGGTGATAATTTATGGCTTACTACCCACCGGGTATTATCCAGATTGTTAAAATCATCTATAAAATTGAACGCTTCAAATGCTTCTGAGATCTCCTCCATACTAAGCTGAACGGCTCCAGGCTGAGATGGGTCTGATATCCATATTGCTGCTCTTGATAAATATGACCCGGAGACTATGATTATGTCTGAAGGCACTATCCAGGACATACCAATCTGTTTTGATGTTTCCAAAGGATTGAGGGTGACAGTATCTACAGGTATATCATACCACGCTCCTGATTTGTCCCTTACGCTGCACCCAATCCAGAATTTCCATCTTGCGTTTCCCGTGTTTTTTATCTGTATGGTATGAGATGCAGTGCCCCCTGAATAGTGACTTCCGGAGGGTGTTGCGAATGAAACAAAATCGGCAGATATTTTAACCTTTTCCGGAAGGATAATCAACTTTTCATCACATGAGTATGTCATTAGAAATGTGAAAAATATTATTAATATGTATTTGATTTTTCTGTACATTTTCTGATATTTATATAAATATAAGCTTTTTCTTACCCCGATAAAAATTCGTTATTTTGCAGTGTGAAAAACCAAACCTTAGTTATTGACCTCCATATTGAAAAAATAGCAAAAGCATATCGCAGCTTTGCTCCGGCAGACTCATTAATTTATCAGCTTGAGGTGTTTGAAAGAACATTGCAGGCAAACAGATTCAGGAGAGGGCTAAGAATTGATTTTGTTCATGGTACAGGTAAGGGAACCCTGAGGTCTGAGCTTATTAAAATTATGGCCAGGAAATTTCCTGAGTTAAAATACGAAGATGCCCCTTTTGCCACTTATGGTTTTCAGGGGGCAATAAGGGTAATAATCTGATTGTAGCTATTTTACAATCTTGACAGTTCTGCCGGACACTTTCGTGCCGTTCAGGAACCACTCTTCGCTGATATCAGGATCTCCGTTAATTTTCCAGCGAAACTTTCTGTTGAATTTAATTTTGTCTGATGTGCCGTCGCCCCATAAAAGGGTTAGCTCCTCATTTGAATAACTTGTTGCCCCTTCCAGCTCCCCAAACCTCAGAACGAATGTGTTACTCTGATAATATTTGCTTAACTGAAGGCCATGAAAACGAGGCATAATTGCTTTTGTTGAAACGGTATAGGGATCTTTGGTGCACTTGTACTCTACACCTCTGTACACCGCTTTTATTAAACTTGTGTCAATGGCATTCTGATTGTCCTGATTGAGAAGGTCAACTCCCCGGGCATTTGTAACCTCAACAATATATACAACCGGAGCTATATCCCATATCTTTCCGTCAGGGATTAAATCACACGATGACAATCCTATTGCCAGCACTGCAAAGAGCAAAAACCTCGTTTTCATAACTATTAGTTTAAATAAATATAACCATATAGTTATAAGATGATTTTACCAGCAATATCGTTGCATTAGGATTGACCAACAAAGTTTATCTCTATTATCTGCGCCAGGTCGTGAGCACTCTTTAAGGCCGATGGTAATCCGCCTCCGGGAATTGACCAGTGACTTGTATAGTAGAAGTTCTTTAAACCCGGCAGTGTTGCACCTACAGGAGAGGACGCCATTAGGTTTTTTGGGGGGAACCATCCCTGAGCGCTCCCCTTCCAGTTACCTGTATATCTGTGATATGTTGCCGGGGTTGAGACATCCATCTCCTCAATACTTTCCCTCACCCCTCCCAGTTTTTTGTCAAGATAGTCAATCATAGCGGTTGCAAAAGAGTTTTTGCATCGTTTGTACTCCTCTCGGTTACTCTCTCTAAGATTAATCCAGAAATCTCCGTTTCTGGTGTAGAAACTCATCGCAATAACAGTTTTCCCCTCTGGAGCTAAAGATTTATCGTAGTGGTAAATATGAGCTTCAATCCTGTTATAAACAGTCCCGTCAGGAGAGGTGTACTCTTGCTCAACCGGGAATCTGAAAAAGTGTGGAAACTCTTTAAAGTCTCTTGAAACACCTAAAGAGACAAGCATTATAGCAGGGTAAACCTCCAGTTTTTTAAGTTCAGCCAGCCTTATAAGAGTGTCATTTACGTATTTCCCCTCAAGAGCGTTAAATACAGTATAGTGCCAGTCTGCAGCAGAGATAGTAATGTCTGAATAAACAGATGTGCCATCTTTAAGAATTAACCCTTTTGCTATATCGTGTTCTACAATTATTTTTTCTATCTGAGAATTAAAGCGTATTGTACCTCCCATTGATTTGTATTTATCGGCAACCCTCTCAGCAAATTTTGCCGATCCTC
The DNA here is from genome assembly GCA_035609245.1 of Bacteroidales bacterium MB20-C3-3. Lineage (NCBI taxonomy): Bacteria > Pseudomonadati > Bacteroidota > Bacteroidia > Bacteroidales > Bacteroidales bacterium MB20-C3-3. Next base: position 1,237,531 of record CP141202.1, read on the forward strand.
CTATGGGATAGCCGGCACTTTTTTTATCAAAAAATGCCTGTGGCATTGCCATGACCATAAGATTAACCTCGTCACCATCAAAAAGGAGTTCAAATGCCTCTTTTAGAAATGGATTCTTAAACTTTCGTGCAAAAGAAAAATTAGTTTCATTCTTCCATCTCAGATAACTAAAGACAAAAGGCAGATATTTAATCATACCCATCTTCTGCTTGAGCGGCTGCAACTGAGGGATATTCTCAATCATGGGCGGGAGTTCATAACGCTGTATCACCCTGATCAACTTTACCAAGCTTTTTATCAGCATTTTGTCTTCAGGTGCTATGTCAAGTAGATATGCTTCAAGTCTGTCTATATTTGTGTACAATTGAAAAACCTTACTGCCATACTTATCAGCATTAACTTTTAGTTCAACCGCAACCCTCACATCATGGTGTACAAACTCAATTGATTTCATGTCAAGCATTTCACTCCAGAGTTTGTAAAAGGGACTCCCTGAGTCCGAACCCAGAATCCAGTGGAGACAACCATCAAAGGTGAACTCCCCCCTTTTCCAGCTGGCACAAAGGCCACCGGGAAGAGAGTGTTTCTCGAAAATCTGAGTCTCGAACCCTCTCATCTGTAAAAAACAGCCAAGAGACAAACCTGAAATACCACCACCAATAATGTTAATTTTCATTTTCTTTTTAGGTTAGTCTTTGCGACGCTCCTTTATCAGGACTTGCCTCGGCTCACCAAACCAGGAACCAAGAAAAAGCTTGTTTGATATTCTGTCGTGCACAAGGAACCCTGCAGGAGGTCTGCCACCGGAAGAGTAGAGAACAAAATATTGCCTGTCATCTCCGTACGTATACTTACCATTTCTTGTAACCATAAAGGTCTGACCATCTTTTAACTTTCTGTAAGAGACCCACTTATCAATGTCTTTTAATGCTTTAAGGTCATTCCAGTCCGCAACCTGAAACTCTCCGTAAAAAGCCTTTTGGATAGCGTTTTTAAGAAAACGGGAGCCCTCCTCTCTGAATATATGTGTAGTCAACTTTAAATCGTTAAACTCCTCTCTTTGCACATTAATTATGTCAGATAAAAGGGTAGCTTTTGCCAGCTCCGGCCTGTAAACGACAGCGTCACCCTCCCTTAACGGCAAAACAGAAAAGTAAGTACCAAACCGTCCCTCCTGCTCGTATACAAAACCCTCCTTACCAAATCCCAGCAGGTTGCCCCGGCGTGAAACCATTTTTACGAGACGGCCATCAGGATTATACAGGTTTAACAAGAGAGAATATCTCCTCCGGCTCTTCTCTTCATACAATGATCCCGGAACATCTGACCTCTCCTCGCGCAAAACAAACATCAGATAGCGATCATTGTACGGGCCCCAGTTTATCTCTGATCCGGAATCGACATCGTAGGGAGGTTTCAGGCGGGTAAGCTCCCACTTTCTGCCTTCGATGGGATTTACCGGAAACCGCTGGACATCCCAGACCATATCCTTTGTAAATTTTGTGCTTAGAATAACAGACTCCTGAATCTCCTTGTCAAATCTCTGTGCTTTTAGATGATTGGTTGAGAGCGCGAAGAGAGTCACCAAGAATAAAAATCTCAAATACCTCATTCTTATTTTTTATAATTATTTTAACGGATTCTCTACCTTGCCGGCAAAGAGAATAGTTCCTGTGGATTGCTCCCAGATTACAAAGAGAAATGGTTTATTTGCCCGGAAGTCCCTGTCAGGATTTACTGATGTTAGATCAAAGCCTACAGAAGTTACGGCTGCAGCTTCACCACCCTCCTCATTAATCTCAATAACGGTCTTTTGCAGCACTTTGGAGATTCTTAAATCACCTTGAGGATAATCAGCAATATTACTAAAGTTAGCATTGCCGTCAAATGCATCAGTAATACCAAGCATTTTTAACTTATCGTTAAATTCCAGAGTTGTGCTGAATTTGAATTTGGGGAGGTAGATTCCCAACTGAGCTGAATCGCTTTTCTCAGTAATATTCTCCCAAGCCCCGGCAGTAGCCAGCTCCGCATATAGATCGGCAACACCAAGCTCCTCCCCCGGAAGAATAATTGTCATTTTAAAAGCCCCGTTGCCAAACGGAAGTGTTACAGCGCGATATTTTTCTCCATTATTGTATTCTACCTTAAACCTCTTATACATGGCCGGCACATCTACGCTACCTCCGCCATCAAGATTAAACTTCAAAGGGAGCGTGGACTTGGGGTCAAACTTAGTTTTCCATGGAGCCTTGAAATATAGCGCATTAACCAGAAACATAACCTCATTGGGTTTGATCTGATCCAGAATTTTATCAATTTTCTTATCTGTGTTTTTTGAGCACCACTCATTTATTGCCTTGAGACTCTCCTGCTCTTTAGAAAAATCGAGAGGTGTTACTAAGGCGTTAAACCACTGTTTGTTAATCTGAAGAAAACCCTCTTTTACAGGAAAATCACTCTTGTACCAGACTGAATTTGCTATAAATAACAGACTTGAAGGATCTGCAGAGGGGAGAGAAGCAGATAATTTTTTGAAATAGAGATTAACATCAAATGGAGATTCCTGCGGAAATCCAAGTGCTTTCTGAATCTGTCCCGCAGTATTACCTGCTGCACCATTCCAGGCCATTGCCATCGCAAAATTGAGGCTGAGGGGAGAGATCATAAAATTACCCTCCTCCTCTATCATCCCGAGTAACTTAAAAGCAATAGAATTTCCGGAAGATGCGACCCTGGCCTCTCCGGGTGTAAGCTCAATAACCGGCGCCGGTTGAGTATTCTCATTCTCCTCCCCGGGCTTTGGCCCTTTTGCACAAGAGGCTGAATACAAAACAAATAGACAAAGCACAATTACCCTACATTTCATAGCGAAAGTATTTAAATAAAACATCAGTAAAATGCAGGTAAAGGTTAAGTCATTGCAATATAGATATTTTTTAGATAAATACCTCTTTTCTGACAGTTACTTTCTCCAGTCTTTTCTCATTAACCTCCACACCTATTCCCGGACCCTGCGGAACATCCATTGTCCCATCGGCATTAACGGTAAAAGCGGGATCTACAATATCCTCCTTATAGTACTTTTTGCTTGCCGAAATATCTCCGGGCAGAATGAATCCGGGAAGAGATGCAAGAGCTACATTTCCGGCCCTGCCGATTCCTGACTCCAGCATACCTCCGTGCCACACCGGAATACCCATAGAGAGACAATAGTCATGAATCTTTCTGGATTCAGTAAATCCACCCACTCTCCCCGGCTTAATATTTATTATTCTGCAACTTTTCAGCTCAATGGCAGCCCTCGTATCATCCAGAGAGTGAATACTCTCATCCAGACAAATTGAGGTTTTAACCTCTTTCTGAAGTTTTGAGTGGTCGTATATGTCATCATACCCCAGCGGCTGCTCTATTAGTGAAAGATTGTACTCATCCATCTTTTTAAACAGGGATATATCATCCAGTGAATATGCCGAATTTGCATCCACCTGAAACATTATATCCGGAAACTCTCTGCGAACAGCCTTAACCAAATTGATGTCCTGCCCGGGTGCAATTTTAATTTTAACCCTTTTGTAACCCTCCTTAAGATAGCCCTCAATTTTATGTAAAAGAGCAACCTCAGATTCCTGAATACCTATGCTTACCCCTACATCAATTTTATCCCTTGTACCACCCAGAAGTTTGGAGAGAGATACCCCTTTGGTTTTGGCCAGCAGGTCCCACAAGGCCGACTCTATCCCCGCCTTGGCCATCATATGCCCCCTTACCCTGTCGTACAGAGCAATTGCCTCACCTACGCTTTGGAACTCTTTACCCAACAATTCCGGAATTAGAAAATCTCTCATTATGTGCCAGGCAGTTGTCACTGTCTCGTATGAGTAGAAAGGGGTCCCTTCGGCAACACTCTCCCCCCATCCGGTAAAACCATCCCCGTCTATACGAACCATTATATGCTCCTCATCATACTCGGTACCCATAGATGTAGTAAACGGAGTTACAAGCTCCATCCGGGTATGCCTGATTTCTATCCTCTCTATTTTCATTTTTTTCTTACTCTTATTACTGGGTAATCCGATTCTCTATTCATTAATAATTCAAACTCCCTGTATGTAGCCAAACCTAGCTCTGACTGGGGTTCCATTGCTATTACAAGCAAGTTCCCCTTTAACTGGGCTGTTGGTACATACAGGTAATTATTAATCTGGATTCCGGCCTCAAAAGGAGAGGAAGAGATCTGCGGGAAAGGAATAATATCCCCCTCAAAGTCTGTTGAATCCACTGACACAATTCTTATCTTCTCAAATCTGTACTCTTTATCATTGGAAATTACAGAAACAGCTAAACCCTGTCTGTTAATCCAATCAACTAAAAGTGTATTAGAAACAGGAATCAGATAACCAACAGGTTTTTCAACCGATAGAGTAGTCTTAACTACAGGTCTGAAGTTTTTTACAATAACCACCGAATCCTTGCCTGTTTTGTACGAAAGAACAGGGAGTTCAAGAGTACTGCCATCAGAGAAATGGTCCATTTGAAGAGCAACTTTCTCACCCTCTTTTGGAGATAAAAGTCTGCTCCTCTCCTCCTTTACAATTTGTTTCATTTCAGCCCCGTTTTCATATACAAAGTTTAAAAGGGTCATCATTCCGCAAAACTGTGAATAGGATCTGTGAGAGAGGTTCTCAACATAGTTATCTTTGCCATTCATCCCCTCCTGTATAAATGAGAAGGTATTCTGAATACCAAAACTCTGCCTCCCGTCGTTAATATCAAATGTGCTGTAGCGGATATAATCATCCTCCGGCGGCCCTCCCGGGCTGTACATCCCTGCAGAGACACCTTGGTTTTTTACGGAGTTATACCAGAAAGGCCAAAACCTCTCTCTTTGTAAATCCCTGATATAGGCGGGGATCTGAGGGTTTGTATTAATCCCCAGCAGGATGTCTGAGTTTTTTCTGAATCCGGCCTTTTCCCATGACTCTCCGTAAGGGGAGTATTCATGAGCATCCAGAGTGACTTCAAAAAGGTATTTGTCAAACAGTTTGTGAAGTGCAATGACTTCAGGCTCCGTCATTATAAGGTGATTCCTGTTCAGATCCATCCCGTTTGAATTTCTTCTTTCATTCTTTTCCGAACCATCCGGATTAACTTGAGGTACAATAACAAGATCTATCTTCTCAAAAAAATAAGAATAGTTATCCTTAATAAGCTCTTTGGCAAGCATAAGGGCTCCCTCCTTCCCCGACTGTTCGTTACCATGTTGCTGAGCATGAATCAACACCTTGATTTTGGTTTGATCTGTGCCAAAGCCTGACTTTGAAAAAAAGAGGGCAGTAATCTCTCTCCCCTGAACAGAGGTGCCAATTGTTTCCATCTTCACCAGACCGGACTGTTCTGTAAGTATCCGGGCTGCCTCTCTAAGCTGTCTGTAAGAGGTTGGCTGACCCGATAGGGTCATATATACTAATGTCGCAGCCAGAAGTATTGTTCTCTTAATCATTTGTATTTTTCTGTTTAAAATCCATTAAGTTGCATATAAACCGTAGGCAGAAGAAGAAGAAGTCCTACAATCATCAGGAATAGCAAGATCTTCCAGAACCATTTGATCCACACTTCGTATGGTATTTTTGCAATACCCAGTGCACCAATCAGAACCGCAGATGTAGGTGTAATCATATTTGTAAAGCCGTCTCCAAACTGGAAAGCCATAACCGTAGCCTGTCTTGAGAGACCAATTACATCAGAAAAGGGTGCCATTATAGGCATCGTAAGCGCCGCCTTTGCAGATCCGGATGGTATAAATATATTAATACAGGTCTGTATGAAATACATTATTGAGACAGTGGCACCCTTCCCTGTACCCTCCATTGTTGAAGAGAGAGAGTAAAGAATAGTATCCATTATCTTTCCGGCAGTAAGCACCTCAATAATACCACCTGCCAGACCAACTATAAGAGCTGCGGTAAGGATATCCTTAGCACCTGCTATGAACTCTTTTGCAATACCATTTGCTCCCGCTCCCATCGCAAAGCCGGATATAATACCCATTGCAAGGAATAGTGCCGAAATCTCTGTCAGATACCATCCGTATCCAAGTACCCCAATCACAAGGAATATTATTGTAAATGCAAGTATGTTGAGAATAAAGAAGAGATATGACTTTCTAAGTGTATAGAAACCGGTTACCGCAAAAAGGGTTGCAAGAATTGGAAGAGCAACAAATGTTATGTCTGCCCCTCCCAGGCTGATAGTAGTTTTTGGATGGAGATACGAGAATATCCCCAAAACAGCAGTAACCATTATGTACATAATCCAGGCAGATAGTGGAGTCTTCTGTGAAAAATCCACCTTCACGGCTTCAGATTCTCTCTCCCTCCAGTATGCATCCAGCTCATACATTGGCGAGAGCCTTGGATTTTTCTTCACCCTTGCTGCATAAACCAGTGTAATTGCTAATATCAGTGAAGTAAGTATCATCCATACGACAAGCCTGTATTCAAATCCTGAGAAGAGCTGAAGGCCGGACAACCCCTGGGCAATTCCTATGGTAAACGGATTGATTATGGCTCCCGAGAAACCAATGTGAGCTGCTACATATACCATAAGAATACCGGTGATTGAGTCGTACCCCATAGATATAGCCAGTGGCACAAAAATAATAACAAAAGCAAGGGTCTCTTCACTCATTCCAAAAATTGCTCCAAAGAGACTGAATATGAGCATTGAAAAGACTATTACCAGATTATTCACACCTATTTTTTTCAGAAGTCTCCGTTTTTCGAGAGTACCGGTTTTTTCAAGAAATGATAGTATACCAAAGTCAATTGCCTTGCTGCTGTTCATTATCTGGAAAGCACCTCCGATTATCAGGACAAAAGCAATTATACCCGCCTGTTTTTTAAACCCCTCCAGCAGCGATCCAAAAATTTGCCAGGTCTGGGGAGATGAATCCACCTCTCTGTATGAATCGTTTACTATTACATCTCTGGTTACTCCGTTTACCTCTCTCTTTTCATACTGAAACTCTCCGGCCGGAACAAACCAGGAGAGTATCCCGCAAAAAATTATTAATGAAAAGATTATAACGAATGTATGCGGTATTTTTGACAGCCGAGCCATTATATCAGGAATTAAAGCTTATAAATATCTCCGGGATTTAATATAGTGAGTTTGAAGCTGGAGAGATCTCCGCTGCCGTTTACTGCACTATAAGGTTCAAACAGCATAGCCTTGTTATCTCCTATTACCTCAATTGTATTATCAGATTTTACAACAATTGCAGTCTCTTCGTCAATTCCTATTCCTCTTAAGCCCGGATTATCCATCAGGACTGAGATAAGTCTGATCTGCCTCTTTCTCTTTAGGAAATGCTGGTCAACTACAATATTGTCAAGAAAACCAAAACCTTTTGCAGTAATAACATCTCCTTTCTCAATTGTGTTAAATATCTGAGAGTTGGTTGTGTCACTTCTCTGTTCACCAGTGAGCATTACTCTGCTCATTATTGCTGCTCCTGCACTTGTTCCGCTTACAACCCCTCCGTTCTTGTATATCTCCCTGATTTTCTCAAGAAATTTAGTCCCCTCCAGATAAGCACTTAAAATAACCTGATCCCCACCGGAAAAAAAGATTGCCGTAACCCCATCCAGTTTTGCAAGACTTGAGGGTGAATCAATGCTGTCTTTTTCACAAAAGATGTAGTCAGCAGATTTACAGCCCAGAACACGGAACTCTTCACTCTGTTTTATCCCCGTCTCCTCAGCTACGCCACTTGCAAATGGTACAACCAATACTTTGGAATTCACTCCTCCGCTGTACTCAATAATCGTTTTTAAAATAACCTCTATTCTGTCTCCACCCCCCTCAATAACAAGTGTGCCTTTTGAATCTATCTTTTCTGCCTCATATTTAAGTTCTGTTTGTGGATTCTGGCTACAAGCTACCATGTGCAATAATATAATTATTGCAATAAAGAGTGTTCTATTTTTCATAATTTATTCTATTTCAGTCGTTAATAATTGATAGGCAATCTCTGATGCCATTTTTAGGTCCTTATAAAGAATGAACTCATCATTCCCGTGCGGGTTTTGTGCCCCTACTCCCAAATTGATTGTTTTTATACCCTTTACATTTAGAGAGTTAGCATCGCTTCCACCCATTGATTTTTTTGGTGACGGGTTGAGGCCGAGTCTCTTTGCGATTTTTAAAAAATGAGTGTATGGTTTGTCATCCTCTTTGACAGAGTATGGTAAAAAATCCCAGAAGTGTTTTGACTCAAGCTTACCTCCATATTTTTCACATACCTTATTGAAGTCGCTTATGACCTTTGCCATAATCTCCTCTCCATGATGAGTAAAATCTGTTCTTATCTCACCTGTCATATGAACTTCATCGCATACAACATTTGTCCCGGTTCCACCTTTAACTATTCCAATATTTGCGGTAGTTACTTCATCTATCCTCCCAAAAGGGAATCCGGCCATTGCTTCGGCTGCTATTTTAATTGCGTTTACCCCCTTTTCAGGAGATATTCCTGCATGAGCAGAGACTCCCCTCACCACAAGTTCAAAATTTATTGCACCGCATGTCTCTGATACAAAATTACCCGGAGACAAATAGGAGTCAAATACAAATCCATATTTCACAGCTGGAGCCGGTTTGTAATATATTGACCCGGCAAGAGTTGTCTCTTCACATACCGTAAAGAGAAGTGTGCAGGGCTTTAAATTCCCGTCCCTTACTGCCCTTTCAAGGGCAAAAAGAATAGACGAAAGGCCCCCTCGGTCATCAACTCCTAGAGGAGTGGTCCCATCTGAAGTAATTCTGTCCTGATGAAACTGATGATTAAGGCGGGCAGTAGATCTTGGCGTGTCCATATGAGCCACAAGTAAATGCTCTCCACCACCAAGAATTTCAACAATCATATTGCCCGAATTTCCATTTGACAGGTCGCTGGCTCCATCTGCAAAACCCTTTAACCCAAAATTTCCTATGAACTTATTAATATATTCAGCAACAGGAGCCTCTTTCCCTGAAACAGCATCAATTGATGTTAATTCAATGAAAATGTGTTTGAGCCTTTCGTCTAATACCATTTGTATGTGATTTTTATACTGATTTACAATCCAAATACATTTACATTAGCCAGTCGTATATAGTAACAATCTGTGCAGTTTCCGTGAACAAAAGCAATATATACACTCTTCCCTTTGTACTGAGTTATATCGATTGTCTCTGTTTTATCTGATGCATAGCTTGCATCCAGTTCTGTCCAGTCTCTTAATATTGTTGCCTCACGACAATTTGCTAATGTTATAGGAGATTCCGAAATCACTACTCTGTAGTTCTCTTCAGGATAATCTTCATCACCTGCCGAAATATCAAATGTCAGCATCACTTTATCCATTGTACTTCCAATGTTAATAAGAGGTGATACCAGATAGTTCTCCGGTGTGAGGGCACCCACCCCACCGCTTCTGTATGAATCAGATGTAGCGTGGCTCTTGTAGTACTCCCAGTTATAACCATCTCCATCTTTGTCTATCAGAGTCCAGGTGTCAGGGATTTCAGTGAGGAATCTCTCTGTAAAGTAGTAAATCTTATCTGGAGAAATCTTATAATTCAAAATTGAGGTTGGTTTGTTTGCTTTTGTGTCAGGTGAATCTTTAAGCACAACATAAAAATTCTTGCCTGTCTTCTTAAGCATATTAACCTGAATATACCCAAAATATTCTCCCTTTGGTATCGTGAGTGAACCTTTCATTGTACCTGGAGTAAATGAAGAGTTGTTTCCTGTAACTATTACAAAGTCCTGACCATGAACTGCCGTTGAGAAGACAGTATCAACTACTGAGATATCTGTACCGGCCGGTACCTCTTCAACATAATTATCTTTATCTGTCAGATAATAGAGTTTCTGAACAATTTCATAGTTTACGGTCACATTTCCTGTGGATGTTTTAATCAGCTGAATACAGATAGAATCCAGACCCACTCTGTTGTTCTCCTTTTGAAGAATATTGCTCACAGTACCCTGTCTGTTTTCAAATGCACTGAATTCGTAGTACTGAGGTCCCTGATAAGTTCTGTCCTCTTTTTCACACCCGCTCAGCAACAAGGATAAGAGGATTACAAAATTGATGTATAGTAAGTTTTTCATAATTTTAATATCCTGGGTTGTTAACTAATTTTTTGTTTACATCCATTTCAGTTGCTCCAATAGGGGCAACAACCCGATAATCTGCGTAAGGTATCTCAGGAAGCCCGTTAGGTCTTGAAATTGGTAGCCCAAGCCTCTTCATGTCAAAAAACCGGTGTCCTTCAAAAGCCAGTTCTATCCTTCTTTGAAGCAAAATTTCATTTATCAGCTCTGAGTTTGCAACATCTGTATCATCCAGCCCTCTAATGTTTCTCAATGCATTAATATCATTACGGGCCTGTGTGTAATTTTTCATGTGTGCATAAGCCTCTGCCCTGTTAAGATAAATTTCAGATATTCTGATTAATGGGACATCGTCCAATCCAAATGCACCACCCCAGCTGTTAAACTTGGTTGTCCACCACAAATCCTGTCCGTAATAGTGAACTTTTCTAAGTGCACCAAACCTCTTGTCATTATCCTTATCTATAATATTTATAAAGTCAGGGGAAACTGAAAGTTGAGCATCTCCCGGTCCTGTCCCATCACCAAATCCCTCCTCATCCCTAAATCCATTATCCATTGTCCCATAAGTAGAGTGAAGGGATATTGATTTTAAATTTTCAGTTATTGTATAATGAAGTTGCCAGATTGATTCTGTCCCTTTTGAAAAAATATCTGTATAGAGACCATTGTACAATTTAACCTTTGAATTTGTGATTGTTGTACTTGCTGCAGCTATTGCATTATCCCACTCCCCCTTATAAAGATATACCCTGGATTGAAAAGCTTTTACTGCCAGAGCAGATACTCTGTAAGGGAAATTTGATCCGTCATTGTTATTCAGCAGAGTATAAGAGTCGTTAAGATCCTTTACAATCTGTGTCCATACAACATCCACTGTTGCCCTTGGAACAGAGGCCTGTTCAGTAATACTTCCTCCCTCGTTAAAGAATGGTTCTGTAAGTAGTGGAACACAAAGATTAAAATTCTCAACCAGTTTTCCGGGAACTCTACTATATATAATACTTAAATTAAAGTAGTTGTAAGCTCTCAGAAACAGTGCTTCTCCTGTAAGGGATTTAACCTTTGCTGTTTGGTCAAGTTGTGATAAATAGTAAATGGCCTCATTCAACGCACCTATCTGCTTATATGCAATTTCCCATATATCCAGATTGTAATTTGGCTTAAAGTTATACTGGCCCGAATAGCTTGTAGCTCCGGGAGAGAGCTGTGTATTATCACCCAGAACATCCGGAATACATATCAGATCTCTTCCGGCATAGTATCCATCTTGTAGCTGGTCATATACACCTATTATTAAACTTTCACAACCGGTTACAGTTTTGATTTTATCTTGCGGCAATGCGTGCTTTGTACTCACATCAAGCATTGAATCGCAAGATGAGTTTGCAAAGAGCACAAATATTGTGACAATAATTAAATTTATTTTTTTCATATCCGGATTGATTAAAAGTTAATCTTAATACCTATACTTAAACTCTTTGACTGAGGATAGAGCCCTCTGTCTGAACCCACAGATTCAGGGTCATAGCCCTGATACGGAGTTGTTGTCCATACATTGTATGCATTTGCATATATCTGAGCATCTGATATTCTCAGCTTTTTAACAAGTTTCTGAGGTATGTTATAGCTTAGGTTTATATTTTTTAATTTAATAAAGTCCGTAGATTCGTAAATAAGACTCATTGAGGGATCACTATTATTATCATACTTCATTGGATTTCCCGGATATAAACCATCAATTACAGGCCTTGGCACCCAGGTATTATCGCCAGGCTTTCTCCAGTACGAGTTATAGATATCTGCAAGAAGGTTGTTGTCTGCAGCTTGCCCTATTAACACAGCTTTGTCACTCCAGTATTTGAGGGCACCCCTCTGAAACTGGAAAAAGAAAGAGAGTGTGAAGTTTTTCCAGGAGATAGTATTTTCCATACCTCCAAAGAATGTTGGATCAAGACCTTTTGTCCAGACTCTGTCTTCAAGTGTTGGATTATAGGTAATATATCCATCTTTATCATAATACATCGGACGGCCATCAGAGCTGTTTACTCCTGCCCACTGATATACATATTCTGCAGTAATAGGCTTACCCACCTTGTACTGACCAAGCTCCTCAAGACCATCCTGTAATTCAGTAATAAAGTTCTTTGCAAGAGAGATGTTGAAAGAGGTTTCCCACTTGAAATTCTCCCCATCAATATTGACAGTATTCAGCTGAATATCTATCCCTTGATTTCTAACACCGCCCATATTTGATGGAATAATGCTAAAACCTGTTGTCTGAGGTATTATCCTGTAATAGAGCAGATCTTTTGTGTCATCCATATACATGTCAACATTAGCACTTATCCTGCCACCAAAAATGCCCGCAGTCAGCCCCACATTCTTTGAGTGTTTCTTCTCCCATGTAAGTTTAGGGTTACCTATGGATGAAGGAATAATCCCGGATGATCCGTTATAAGATGAATTTGCATCATAGAGTCGCTGTGATACATAGTTTCCAATACTGGCGTTTCCGGTTATACCGTAACTTGCTCTAAGTTTAAGGTCATTAAGCCACTCAACATCTTTAAGGAACTTCTCCTCCTTCATTCTCCAGGCAAAGGATACCGATGGGAATGTTCCCCATTTATTATCGGCACCAAAGCGAGATGAACCATCATACCTGATTGTGCCTGTGAGAATATATTTGTCTTTAAAAGTGTAGCTTGCCCGTCCAAAGAATCCTGCCATCTTCCATTCAGAGTACTCCTCCATTGTGGAAATTGGTGTGGCAGCGCTGCTCAGAAGAGTAAGATCAGGGCTGGAAACACCATTGGCCTCTGCTCCAATCATATGATATTTATAGCTGCTGTAAGAGAATCCGGCAACTGCACTTATTCTGTGTATATCTTTTATTGTAGTGTTATAAGTAAGGACCTGCTCAGACTGGAATTTATTCACATCAGATGAGTTTGCAATAATGGCTCCGTTAACCCTTGAACCGAGTCTTGTCCGGGGATCACTGAACTGGTGCTCATTTAGCCAGGTAAGATCCAGGTTATAACTACTTTTAAATTCAAGTCCTTTAAGAATTTTGAAAGTCAAGTCATTTGCCGAGATCAGATTATTAGTCTTGCCTATATACTCATTAAGTTCAAGCATTTGTGGAATATTATACAGAAAATAACCATACTGCAAATCTGAGTAGTAATTTCCCTCAGAATCTCTGGGCGAAACTCCCGGTAACAAAAACATTGCAGTCCTGGAGGGGTTTGCTGCACCTACTGTTGATGACTGATTGTGAGTAGTCCCACTGAATGTATTATTAGTATTAAAAGTAAGCCACTGAGTTATTGTGTGGCTAAGATTAAGCCTCCCGGAGACTCTGCTGAAGCCTGTGTGTTTAATTATACCATCTGTTTTGTTATATCCCAGTGAGGTATAAAACTTTGTGTTATCACCTCCTCCAGAAAGGCTTACCTGATAATTCTGTACCAGGGCTCTTCTGAATATTTCATCATACCAGTTTGTGGTTGGTGCATTTGAGTATCCGTCATCTCCCCATCCAAAGCTTTTAAAAAGATCCAGCTTCTCATTGTACATGTTAGTACCATTGTACTCATCATAATTTTTGTACTCAAGCAGGGCAAATTCGGCCCACTGCTTACCATTGAGAAGAGGAACCCTGCGGATAATATCCTGAACACCTGCTGTAGCTGTAACCGATACCTTGGTTTTACCTGAAGCTCCCTTCTTGGTTGTTATTATTACTACTCCGTTTGCTGCCTGTGCTCCGTATATTGAGGCCGATGCACCATCCTTCAGCACGCTTATAGACTCGATATCCTCAGGATTAAGGCCGGCAAGGACATCTGCATTGGTTAAAATATTTGTTGTCTGTGCTCCGTTTGTTACCTGTACACCATCAATAATATAGAGAGGCTGTGTATCGGCATTTATTGAACCGCGCCCCCTGATATTGATTGAGAATGACGAACCCGGGATACCGGAAGTAGAGGTAATTTGAACTCCGGACATCTTTCCCTGTAGTGCCCTTTGAAAATTTGAGCTGTTTGTTTTTGCAAGAGATTCTGCAGTAATGTTTTCAATAGATCCTGCTATATCTTTCTTTCTTGTTACACCATAACCCACTACTACAATCTGCTCCAGTTCATTTTCCGCCTCCCTGAGAGCTACATTAATAAATCGCTGCCCGTTAATTGCTATCTCCTGAGGTCTCATCCCCAAAAAATTAAAAACAAGAGTATTTTGCTTTGCAATATCCTCTACCCTGATTTTATAATTACCATCAAAGTCAGAAATTACCCCTTTTCCTTTCTCTCCTTTTATTTCTACAGATGCACCAGGTAATGGCTCATTGTTTAAATCGGTAATTTTGCCGTAAACAAAGAGTGAATCAATCTTTTCATCTGGTTTTTTCTGATCTTTTGAGGGGGTGGCTTTCTCAGTAATCTTTTTTATGTAGATTACCTTCTTGTCTATGCTAAAGGTAAGCCCTGTCCCCTCAAGACACCCATCCATAATCTGGCTGATTGTACTTGATCTGAACTCCTTAGTTATTTTAGGAATTTTTACAATGTCCAGATCTTCGTAGACAAAGAAGTAATTACTCTGCGATGTTATCTGAACCATCGCCTCTTTAAAAGTAACATTGTTTAGCTTTACATTGTATACTTCCCTCTGTGTCTGTGCAGACAACTGTCCGGTACACAGAATCAGGGCGTACAATAAAAAGAAAACAAACAAATTTTTATACCCTTTGTTTTTTTTCATAATTAAGTTTAGTTAGTAGGTAATAAATTAGTATATCGTTACGGTTCTTCCATCAATTTTAATGTGTCCCGGGACCATCCTGGCAAAAGTATTGAGCAACTCCTCCGGACTCTCCTCCCTGCTGAGTTTTCCGGACAACACTCTCTCCTTAACAGAGCTCTCTTTAAATATTACTTCAAGACCGTACCATCTTGCCAAGTCTCTCATAATATCCTCAAGTCTTTGTTTATCAAAAAAGTACACACCCTCTTTCCATGAAGTGTATATAGCTGTATTGACATCGGTTACCTCTAACCCTCCAGCCTTTTTATTGTATAGAGACTGTTCCCCAATTTTCATGTCATAGCCCTCTTTCTCTCCCATACTGTTTAAATATCCAATATTGATTCTCCCCTCAACGAGTGTGGCTGCAATTTTATTGTCCTCGCTATAAGCTTTTACATTAAACTGAGTCCCTGTTACACTGACTTTTGCACCATCTGTAATTACGCTAAATGGTCTTGAACTATCTTTTGCAATATCAAAAAATCCCTCTCCATCAAGATTTACAATCCTTGATGACCCTTTGAAATTTGTGGAATATGACAATGAGCTTTTTGAATTTAACCATACAACAGATTCATCAGGGAGAATAATTTTGAAAAGCCTTATTTCCGGGACAACTATACGATGCACTGCCACTCGTTTGCTCTTCTGAGGATAGTACTTAATTGTATTCCGGTCTATTTTCACACACACATTTTCAATGTCTGTACTATCTTCTATGGAGTTTAAACTTATTATTCTGGAGCCATCCACAATCAGAGTAATATCTTCAAAATGCATATTCCGGTCTATAGTTTTCTGCTCGTTTATCTCTATAATAATCTGGTATGCAGACAAAGCGACAATGAGACTTATTACCAGAACAGCTGCTATCCTCCTGAGCATCGGACTAAAAAAGAAAGCTCTCTTTTTAGATGAGATCCTATTGTAGTCTTTGTATCTGCTCTTTATATACTCTCTGTTTTGAAGTCTGTTATATAGCTCCTCGTTCTCTTCAGAGAACTCTCTCCAGCTATTCAATTCTCTCTTTTCAATTTCATCAAGTTCTGACAATAAGTTTTTTGTCAGCAGCGACTTAATTCTGTTAATTTGTTCTTCTTTCATTATTCTGTCAATATTTTTACACACAAAAATAAGTGCCCTCTATATCAAGGACAACTGAAAACTTAAAAAGGGTGGAACAGGAGTTTTTTAATTGTAATTTTTTAGCAGAAACATTGCAATAACAAACAGCTCCTTCAAAGACTCTTTTAGAAGTTGTTTTGCTCTGCTTTTCTGACTTTTAACGGTGTTGACAGATATTCCCAGTTTGTCTGCAATCTCCTGATTACTCATCCCTTCAATATAACTTAATCTGAAAATTTTATTACACTCTTTTGGGAGTTCATCAAGACTGGAAAAGAGCTCAAAAAGAATTTCGGTCTCAATTCTGTCAATAAGATAACCGGAGTTATCAGCATCGCTCTCTTGAGAAAAAGTATAATCAGCAAACCGCTTTTTGACGCCGTCTCTTTTTATGTGATTAAGTGAAGAGTTTCTTACAGCAGAAAAAAGATATGACTTCAAGGCATTTTCGTTGCTCAGGGAGATTTTTCTTTCAATGAGTCTGGTAAACACAGACTGGACTACATCTTCTGCTTCTGAGTATGATTTTGTGTACTTGTATGCATAAAAACAAAGCAATGAATGATATTTTGCATATATCTCCTTAATGTCGCCATTGGATAACAGATTCTCAGTATTCATTGCTGTTTTACAAGTATCTTTCAAAGATAACAAAAAAGCAGGCATCACTGCCTGCTCTCTTTTATGTATTAAAGCCCTTTTACCTTTTTTCAAGGAATGGTTTTCCCATTGGCAGCACCGTTTTACCTGCAAGATCATTAATGATAATGCCCGCCATCATATACCATGCACCTAATGCGCAGAAAATTAACTCATACCCTGCAACAACATTTAAAACAGGATATCCAAAGTGACCTGCAACCAGAAGGATAAATCCTATCAGCAGTAAGAAAAAGGTAATTGCCATTGCCTTATGCACTCTGAGGGAGGCAACGAACATAATAACAGTGTAGAGAGTCCATGCAAGCATAAAATACCCGACATCTGTTGTGGAAGATTTATAAACATCCAGGATATTCAGTATCCAGATAATTCCAAGACCTATCCAGAAACTTCCGTAAGCCACAAAGGCCGAATATCCAAAATTATTGCCCATCTTCTGCTCCTGAAAGCCTGCTATCATTTGAGCCAAACCTCCAAAGATGATTCCCATTGCGAGTACAGGACCCAATCCCAAAAGTCCGATGTTGTGAAACTGCAGTAAAAGCGTTGTCAATCCAAACCCCGCCAGACCTACCACTGCCGGATTTCCATTTTTCTGATTCATTAAATAATGTTTTTTTATTAATAAAGTCGGCAAAAATAGCCTTATTTTTGAAATTATGAACTATTTGGCTCACATCTATCTTTCCGGAGGTGACAGGCAGCTTCAGGTGGGTAATTTTATAGGTGATTTTGTAAAGGGACGCCAATACGAAAGCTACCCTAAAGGCATCCGGAGAGGCATACTGCTTCATCGTGAAATTGACCGGTTTACGGACTGTCATCCCCTCTTTATTGAGACAGTTGAGCTGCTTCGGCCTGCCTTCGGAAGATATTCCGGCATAATTGCCGATATGTATTTTGACTACCTCCTGGCATCGGACTTTAAGAGGTACAGCCACTCCATCCCCCTCACTCTCTTTGCGGCAAATTTCTATATCTCTGCCACTCTTAACTACAGATGGCTGCCTGAGCGGGTAAAGGGGTTCATATTTCACTTCATCTGGACAAACCGGCTAAAGCAATATTCCACATACGAAGGGCTAGAGTATTCACTCAAAATAATGTCACACTACAAAACAAAAGCAATAAACCCGGAGCTTAGCATCTCATTCCTCAAAGAGAACGAAGATGTACTAAGATCCGGGTTTAATCTCTTTATGCCGGAGGCAATTGAATTTGTCAGATCCTTGGCTTCTGAGGCAGTCTGAGAGAGAAAGACTTCAGCAGATTAGCAACTTTGGGTAAAGTTACTTAAGGACTGAGTGAGTCAAAGTTGAAGACAAAAAATCCCTGATATAAATATGCTCAATTCCCTCATAACTATTTTCAAATGATTTCTCACCAGATACTACAATTTTTGGGTAGTTGTCTTTAATTTTAAGAAGGTTACCAAACTCCCTGCTGATTGTATCCTCTCTGGTCAACTCAATTGCAACCTGTACATAAATTGTCTCTCCTGATTTAGTACAAACAAAATCAATTTCTTCGTTATCAAAAGAACCTACTTTAACATCATATCCACAGTATAGCAAGTGATTACACACAAGATTTTCTAACCTCCCTGCTCTGTCCTGTCTTTTGTATCCCGCTACGGCATTTTTTATCCCAAGATTTTCAAAATAATACTTCTCGCCTCTTTCAAAGTGTCTTTTACCAATAATGTCATATCTTCCCAGACGGTGTACAACAAATGCTTCAGATAGAGAATTTGCATATTCTGATACTTGATTGGGAGATATCTCTACCTTCTGATTTTTAAGAAAATCGCTTATTTTTTTTGATGAAAAGAGATTCCCGACATTTCCGGCGAGAAATCTTATGAGTTGTTCCAGGAAAATTGTATTCCTTATCCCTTTCCTTTGTACAACATCTCTGAGTACAATTGTAGAGTATATGCCATTGATATACTCCATTACCACATCTTCTTTCAGGGGCAAATGCATCAAATAAGGAAGCCCGCCATAATGTGTGTAAAGCTCTAAGGAGGAGTCATCGTTTTGAAGTTTGTGAAAATTTATAAATTCTAAATATGATAAACTATAGATAACAAACTCAACATATCGGCCTCCAAATTCATTTGCAAGATCACTTGAAAATAAATTTGAATTACTACCGGTGATGTAAATATCATTGTTTTCATCCAGCGCCAGAGACCGGATAGCAATTCTAAAGTCTGCTATCTCCTGTATCTCATCTATAAATATATAGTTCATCTTCTCCTTGCAGGATTTTGAAATGATATATTGATTGAGATCCCTAAAATCTTTGATTTCTGAATACTCAATATCCTCTTTGTTAATGTAGATAACATTTGCAAGGGGCTCCTCCCGCTTAATAAACTCAATGAGCTGAAAGAGAATGTAGCTTTTCCCCACCCTTCTATGCCCAATCAGAACTTTTACCACAGATTTTCTCATAAATGGCACAATCCTCTTAATATAAGACTCTCTTTCAATTATTATTTTTGGACTTTTCATAATTTATTATAAATATACTTATAATTCATTTCAAATATAGTGTTTTTTACAATCATACTTACAATTATTTTTTTCAAGATAATTATTATCTAAGCATTTTTCTAATAACTTTGTTGCGATTAACCCTGCTTAACAAATGACAAAAAAACTTCTCCCTGCAATATTCATTGCAGCAGCCTTGCTGGCAATCCCGCTCAGTTGCGAAAAAGAGCCTGTTCCACAACCAAAACCTGAAGAGAAACCATATGTACCGGCACCCCTTAAAGAGGGAAGGGTTGCACTGGCCTATGTTACATACTGGGGGACACTCATTCCTGATGCAAGAATTATTACCCACATAAACTACGCCTTTGCAGAGCTTTATGTAAGGAATGGAGAATACCAGGGATTTAAACTCCAGGGTAATGAGAGCAGATTCAAGCAGATTGTTGATCTGAAAAAGCAATTTCCTCATCTAAAAATACTGGTATCATTCACCCATGTAGTAGACAATTATGACAATATCCAGGGCGGAGGATTCTCTGCTGTTGCCAAGTCAGACGAATACCGCAAAGCATTTGCTCAGGATTGTCTTGAATTTATTGAAAAATGGGGAATAGACGGAATTGACATAGACTGGGAGTTTCCCGGTCTCTCATGGAGCGGAGCAGCATCTGACCCGGCAGTGGATGTACAGAACCACATTCTTCTTATGAAACAGCTTAGAGAGACCCTTGGAAGCCGATACCTTCTCACATACGCAGGATATGTCATGGATAAACGAGCTGTCACCGGAGGTTACCGATACATTGATGTAAAGGCAGTTGACCAGTATGTAGATTTTGTTAACATTATGACATACGATATGGATGCAGCACCAAAACACCACTCGGCATTAAGCGATTCAAGAGCTTACTGGGACTGCACCCGAGCTGTAAGCGCATACAGAAATGCAGGAGTTGAATATAATAAGATGGTTCTGGGAATTCCATTCTACGGAAGGCACTCCTATTCCGAGAAGCCTCAGTCGCTTAACTACAGCGCCATTCTGGCCCTTGACAAAGCAGTGTATAAAATTGATAACTGGGACTCTTTTTCCAAAACCCCATATGTCACAAAAAGCGGAGTCTTCTTCTGCGGTTATGACAACACTCAGAGCATTGAGAACAAAGCTAACTGGGCAAAAGGGCTCGGCCTTAAAGGAATGATGTACTGGCAGTATGATGCCGATGATGCCAAAGGCACCCTTCGCAAAGCAGTGTGGGAATCAGTGATGAAATAGTTCCGGCCTTCACTCCTTCGCTCAAAGACATGCTCCTCATCCCTAACTGAATCACCCGCAGCCACTCAGGAACTTTTCCTCCTCGCTCACTTTGTTCGCTGTGGCGGAGGTTCCTTTGCTCAAAGACATGCTCCTCATCCCTGCCTGAATCACCCGCAGCCACTCAGGAACTTTTCCTCCTCGCTCACTTTGTTCGCTGTGGCGGAGGTTCCATCGTGTCTCGGTTGATTCAGGTAGGGACATGGCAATATAAACTGCAAAGCACCATATAAACTTGGAGGGAGGCGGTGAAGTGGTAGGAAGAGGGCGGTGGTTTGAGTGTGACATTCGTTTATCTAACAGGAAGTTAGATATTTAAAAATTGGTTTTTTAAATAGTTTTTCAAAAAGCAATTTGCAATTGCTAGATTTATAAGCACATATACGAATATCCCTGTCAACCCGTGCGGTTCTAAGTCTCAGATTATCAATGTATAAACAATCCACCTGTCAGGTGATCTGACAGGTGGATTGCTTATGTTTAGGTAATCAGCGTGTTACAGCGGTGTGGGTAGGGCAGACGACCAACCGGGGAAGATAACCGGCCGCAAACCTTAAAAGTTAAATCCAGTTAAGCTTAATATTAGTAATACCCTCCTCATGAATTCTCCTTTTCAGTGCAGCTACCTTCTCTCTGTGGCCGGGGATTTTAGTTTCGTGGGTTTCTACCAGAATTAAGCCCACTTTATTGTAAGTGTTCTGGGCAATCATTTTATTTAGAACAGCTATCTCCTCCCCCTCTATATCCATTTTAAGAATATCCACTTTTCTGCCCAGATCATCAATATATTTGCATAAATCTACAATCTCAACCTCAATTCCATGCTCACCGTCAACATTTATCTTCTCCCTCAGAAGAGAGGAGCTTACGGTAAACTCAACGCCTTCACTTTTTAGCCTCTCTTTATGATAGTAGAACATTGCCTTACCATCTGAATCGGCAACAGCTTTATTTATTAACTCTATCCTCTGAGCTCCGGAAAACCTTTTCTGAAGTCTGGAAAAAGCAAGCAGATCCGGTTCAAAAGCAATAACCTTTGCACCTCTTGATAAAAAGAGGGAACTTATATCTCCAACATTTGCCCCGCAATCAATAAAGAGAAAAGAGTCTTCAACTTTTCTAAGTATAGGTATAAGTTTTACCAAACTTGTATAGTATGCACATTTATTGAGAACTCTCCTTTTTATAGATTCATACATATAAGTGAAAATTAATTTATTAACTAAGTTATAAAGATTTTATCAATAATTATTATCTTTATTCAACTCAAAATCCGATTAGAAATGAAAAACACTGCAAAATCCTTAGCAGCAATTCTTTTAGCTGCAATATTTGTATTGCCTGCATCAATTAACGCCCAAAAGATGCCTAAGAAGTATAAGAATTCACCGGACGAGACAATAGTAATTGTAACAAACTCTCCAAGGGAGGCTTTTGATGAAACTGAATACCCTCATCTGAAATTCTACTATACTCCTGAGGAGATGCCCGATTTTCTTAAGAGGCTGAATACGGTACAACCAATACCGGTAAATGATGGTATCACAGGAATGGTGGTTGATAAAAATGGTGTAATTGCTTACATCAGAGGATTCAGCAACGCACTTGCAAAGAATAACGACCGAGATGATGAGATGAGCTTTAATATTCTTAATGTTGCCGCCAGAAAGGGGACAATAGGTGCAAAGGGTCCACTTGATGACTATTTGAAAGACTTTATAGCAAACGAAAAAAATGCTAAAAAGGATAGTAAAAAATCTTATAATGAGGGAGAAGAGCCTTCATTTAAAGGATGGGATAAGGGGGATATAGATGGACTTGAGCTCCCTGATTTCAAGCTTGTCAAAAAGGATAAAACTGAGGTTACAATTAAGGAGATACTTAATGGAAAGCCTGCATTTATTGTTTTTGCAAAAATTCCTCCTGCTGCAGGATCCGGCATAACACCAATGTTCTGGCATATAGAAAATATAATGTACAATTACTTTCCTCCCAGAATTAAAAGATAATTTTTAATGAACTAAAATATGAAGACAATCGTTAAGCTAATTACAATGGGGAGCCTAATGGTGCTGGCAGCATCGTGCGGACCCAAAAAACAAGAGATATTGAAACAATCAGACTTTCCAAAACCACCTGTAGCTCAAATTATACCTCAGGTATTCAATGAATTTGGCAATGAGAGAACGGACAACTACTACTGGATAAGGGATAAAAATAATCCGGCAGTAATTGAATACCTTACCCTTGAGAATAACTATACAGACTCCGTAATGGCCTCAACAAAGGGACTTCAGGAGACCATTTATAATGAGATTATCGGAAGAATAAAGGATGTAGACGAGAGCTATCCGGTTCTTATGAACGGCTATAACTACTATAGCAGAACCGAGACCGGAAAACAATACAGAGTCTACCTCAGAAAGTCAAATACCCCGGAGGCTGTTGAAGAGCTCCTCTTTGATGTTAACCTGATGGCAGAGGGTAAAAAGGCTATGAGATTTGCAGGATACAGCATCAGTCCGGACAACAAACTTGCAGCATACTCATTTAACGAAACAGGTTCCTTTGCAGACTACACAATCAAAGTTAAAAACCTTGAAAAGGGAGATGATCTTGGTGTAAATATCCCTATGGCCACTTCATATGAATGGGCAAACGACAACAAAACTCTCTACTATGTACTTGTAGACAACGCACTCCGTCCATACAAAGTCATGAGGCACAAACTGGGGAGCATGGGAAGTGATGAGGTAATCTTCACCGAGAACGATGCCAGATATAATGTGTATCTTTCAAAGACTAAAACAGATAAAGAGATATTTATTATCTCTTCAAGCACATATACAACAGAGTACCTTTCACTGGACGCATCAAACCCATCGGCAAAACCTGTTGTATTCCTCCCTCGCGAACAGGGTGTGGACTACTCTGTAATTGCTCACAGCGATAAATATTTCTTAAGATACAAAGACAATAACAACCTTAACGGAATGGTTTATGAACTTCCGCTAACAGGATTCAGAGACAAATCTACCTGGAAGGTATTTATAGCACACGACCCTCAGGTTAGGCTTGAAGGAATAGATGTTTTAAAGGATTATGTTGTTGTTGACCTTAGAAAGAATGGCCTGAACCAGTTTAAATATTTCTCATTAAGAGACAGTTCTACAGGAGAGATTACATTCCCTGAACCTGTCTACAGCGCAGGTCTTAACGGGAACCCTGAGTTTGACGCCACAACTGTAAGATACAACTACACCTCACTTAACAGACCAAGTACTCTTTACGAGTATGACCTTGCAAAAGGTGAGAGCATGAAACTCAAAGAGCAGGAGATCCCTTCAGGATTCAACGCAGACAACTATACTGTTGAGAGAGTATGGGCCAAAGCTCAGGATGGCGTAGAGGTTCCAATGGCTATCGTGTACAAAAAGGGGCTTAAAATGAATGGTAAAAATCCTGCCCTCCTCTATTCATACGGCAGTTACGGATCAAGCTCAGATGTATATTTCAGCCCTTCCTACTATAGCCTTATAGACCGGGGCTTTGTACTGGCCATTGCCCAGATCCGCGGAGGAAGCGACCTTGGCGAGCAGTGGTATGAGGATGGCAAATTGCTCAAAAAGAAAAATACATTTACAGACTTCATAGCCTGTGCCGAGAAGCTTATCGCTGACAAATACACATCGGCAGAGAAACTTGCCGGAATGGGAGGAAGTGCCGGCGGGCTACTGGTTGGTGCAGTAGCCAATATGAGGCCGGACCTCTTCAACACTATCGTTGCCCATGTGCCTTTTGTTGATGTTATTAACACAATGCTTGACACATCTCTGCCACTGACAACTCAGGAGTATGAAGAGTGGGGCAACCCTAACGAAGAGGAGTATTATAAATATATGCTCTCGTACTCACCATACGACAATGTTACTGCTCAGAACTACCCCAATATTCTTGCCACAGGCGGACTTAACGACTCTCAGGTAGGGTTCCACGAACCGGCAAAATGGGTTGCAAAACTAAGGTCACTCAAGACCGATAACAACATCATTCTGCTACATACAAATATGGAGTCCGGCCATGGCGGAGCAACCGGCAGATACGACAGAGTGAAGGAGACTGCTTTTGAGTGGGCGTTTATTTTAAACAGAGTTGGAATTGATAAATAAACTTCTATTACCGGGTAAAGATGCACATATCCGCCTTGCTCCTCACCAGAGGAGGGCGGATATGTCTCTTGATATCCCACCCCCTCCAGATGCCAGAGAATCTGCCGTTCTTCTCCTACTTATACCTGACATCGCCTGCACCTGGAGAGTTCTTATAATTCTCAGAAACAGCTATAACGGCATACACTCTGCACAAGCGGCACTACCAGGCGGCAAAAGAGATTTAACAGACTCCACTCTTTATGAAACAGCCCTCAGAGAGGCTCGTGAAGAGATGGGCATTCTCCCTAATCAGGTAGAAACTATCGGCTTTTTGACAAAGCTCTATGTTCCCCCAAGCAATTTTATTATATACCCCCTCCTTGCCATATCACGGCAGGAAATTCATTACAAACCGGACCCCAGGGAGGTTGTCAGATATACAACTATTCCCATCAATCTTTTAAATCCAGATCTTGCAATTACCAAACATTTTCAAAGCCCCACCGGAGAGTGGCTTACCGCCCCCGGCTACGATTACGACAATCTATTTATCTGGGGCGCCACCGCTATGATTCTTAGCGAACTCTACCATCTCTCAGAGCAGGGTCATCTCAATCCACTTCTATAAATATATCCCAATTTCACTTGTGTGAAATTTCAATAAAAAAAAACTGCCCCGGGAAAATTCCCGAGGCAGTTCCACCAAATATAGTTCTAAGAAATAATTCTAATTACGGTTTCTTAACTGTAACGTTAACTGTTCCTTCAAACCAAAGTCCGAATACATCTTTAACTCTTACTTTAACCGGTACCACTATGTCACCTGTGATAGGAGTAAGTGGTGAAACCTTAGATGCAACTGTCTTATTTGTTGTATTAATATCCAGCAAATTGTCATACTGAGCATCAATTACAAACTTGACATCGTAAACTGATGCATGAGGTGTACCGAATATTGTCAAATTATTGTTAAAGTAATCTGTAAACTTAAAGTAGTCAGCGAAGTTCTTTGTTCCGGCAACTCCGTGAGTTACAGTAAGTGGATCGTGAGCATCCATTATACCATCAGCATTTGTATCCTTATTTAGAAGATTAACCAGTTTACCCTCTACAATTTGAGACTTAGCTGTTACTGTAATGGTTTCAAGATCAACATAGTTTTTAGCATTTCCAAACCAGTAGTAACGAACTATCACATCTTTTGGAGTGTAAAGAGTAGTGTAAGCTGCTGAAGCAGGAGAAGTCTTTCTCTGAACAAGATAATTCTGTTTAGCTGTAACAAGACCTGTCAAACCATCTTCACCAACAACTTCACGATCAGTTTTAACAGATGGAATAAACTCTACTCTACCCCAACCAAACTCAGTAACCATTTGTTGTGAGTAAGCACCGGTAAGGCTGTATCTGATACCATTAGTTGTTTGACCGGCTACGCTGGTGTTATTACCAAATACTGAAAGGTTATTACCAGTCCACAGACCTGCTGTATGAGTCAACAGAGCAGTTACATTAGATGGAAGTGCAGATGGGTTGGCAAATGTAATAGGAATATTGAATGTAAATGTTCCGAATGGTTCTGCCTGATTTTGCGGAATAGATACTCCAATTCTACCATCTTTAAATGTGAATTTCAGGTTGTATGTACCAGGAACTGTTTTAGCAGGGTTGAAACGGAATTCAATTTTACGAATATCCGCAGGACTTGTAGTAGCAACTCCTGTGAGTGTTAAGAAACGATATTCAATACCCAGAGCATAAAGAGATGTTGCAGGAACAGGATCATTACCACTATAAGTAACTGTACCTACTTTAGTTGAAAGCAACATATCTGCAGCATGAGCTCTCCAAAGAGCAGTTTTTCCTGCAGCATCAAGAGCTGTAAACATAGGATCAAGATTTATTGTAACTTTCTCTTCATTTACAGTAGTTGAAGTATTATCTTCTTGAATAGTATGACTAATTGCAGCTGCATCAGGAATTGTTGCTGTAAGGTCAGTAAAGTAGTTAACTTTTATTGGCTGAGCTAAATATTTACCAGTGTAGTCAAATGTCCTCAACACAAAGTTAGCAACCCTTCCATTAAGGTTAGCAACAGAGTGGTGACCCACTGCAGTTGTAATTATGCTATTCGCAGGATTGATTGTAATGTATGGCTTAACATCCTCACTGGTAGCAAGAGTTGTTGAGTAAGAAACACCAACTTTATAAAAATTACTTGCAGATTGAAGAGGCTGAACATCATAATCAACAAATGTAGTATTCCAGTCAGCGCTAGGTATAGTTGTAAACGGAACTGAAGATAGAAGGTTCATTGCGTCTACACTTGTACCAGTTGGCAAATAATACTCAGCAAACAAAGGAGTAGTAACTTGCTCGTCTGCTTTCTTAACTTTAATTGAGTATTGATAACCTGAAACAATTTCACGACCAGCTTTAGTTGCACGGACAGCAAGTTCATGTGTCTCTTTAGATGCTGAAGTTCCAAGGTGAGCAGTAATCTGAGCTAACGATGGATTTAATTTAATACTGTAAAGAGCATTTGATCCGCCAGCGGCAGGAGCTAAATATTGCTGGAACGTCTTAGTAATATCATAACCTGGCTCAATTGTTCCCTGGAAAGCGTATGGAGTACCATCAGCTTTAATTATTTCAAATGTATAACCTGCTATAGCAGCTGCTGAAGGGTTAACAATTACAGGAAGAGCAGCATCAGAACCAAGTGATTGACCATATGAAACACCTGCAAATGCAAGCGCTGCTGCAGAAGGTGCGTTAGCATCTGTTGACTTAGGAACTGCACCGTACTGAAGTAGAACTTTTGTATGTCCAATTGGAGAAACCAGACCTACGATATCAGTTGTAAGAACGATTTCGTCTGCAAGTGGAACATTGTACATTGTAGATGTACCATCTTCATTCTTAGCCCAGATCATAAGGGTTCTTGTAACTGCATTATAAGCAATGTTAGGAATGTAGATAGTAGTCTTTGTTCCGTTTACTGCAAGATAGTTGTCAACCAAAGTCAGGTTATCTGACATAGAGGCTTTAACCTCGTTGCCACTTGCATTCTTGATACGAACCGGAGTAGCACCCTGAGATGCAACAACTGTCCAGTAACCGTCAGCATCTATACCGATAATTGGAGTGAAACCTGCAGCACCCGGAGTACCTGGAGTACCATTAGTTCCGTTTGTACCATGGTTAATTCTGATTGTACTGTTGTCTGAGAAGACAATATCATAACCGCCGGCCACAGGATTTACGGACTTAACGAGTTTACCGGAGTTAATTGCAGATTGAAGAGCTGCTACATCTGTAGTAAGCTTGTCAATCTGATCCTGTAAATCCTTCGTGCACGAAAACAGTGACAGAACGAGCGCACATGTAAGTACGCAAACACCGAAGAAGTTAAATTTACTTTTCATTTTAAAATTTTTAGTTAATATTTGGTTGGACATTTTGTTTCAATGTAGATTAGGTATCTTTTTACATTACTGGTTAACAGGTGCAAATATATGAAAAATGTTTTTCGCCAACAAGAATTTTTCTTTTTTGCAGCAACAATTTCACTCTTTGCTATCAACCGGACTTTTCTAATTTGATTTAGATTTTGTTTCTCTTTAATTGATTATTTTTCAGTTTCTACAATGTTAAGTTTAAGTATTAGGGTTAGACTTGGGTATATATTGTTTAAAAATTTGCGTAAATATATTAATAAAATCTATTATCAAAGCAAAAGTAGCAATAAAAACTTGCTTAATTAACATTTTGTTAACACAAATCTAGTGTAAAGATATAAAAATTCAAATATACAACAAGCAAATGCGCTAATTTTATTGATTATTTTATGTTATTGCCAGGTTGAGGATGCCATCTTAAGGAGATTGTTGAGCATTACATACATGGAGTCGTCAAAATCATCAATATAGGACCTGGAGTTACAGAGCACCACACAATTATATCCGTCTGCACCCATAACCCACATTGATGCTGTACCTGCCAGGTTACCGGAGTGATACCAGGAGCCGGAGAAGAGAGAGCTGTGGTTACACCGCCATCCGAGTGCATACCTATTATATACAGCTGATGGAGTGAGCATTATACCTCTTGTTGCCGGCTGAATAATATCAGCAACCTTTGGTCTGCCGTCAATATGGAACATAAGTTTCATCATCTCCTCTATAGATGCAATAACACCCCCTGCCGCTGCAATGACATTCATATCATTTCCGTATCCGTTGGTTCCATCCTGAGAATAGTAGACAACCTCATTTGCTCTGCGGCCTGCCCTGTCACCACCTACATGAATATCAGTCACTCCCGCTTCTGCTAAAATCTCCTTGAGAAAAGCCTCATACTTTTTCCCTGAAATTTTTTCAATTATCATCCCCAGCATTCCAAATCCCATGTTAAAATAGCTGAAGGCTGTTCCGGGTTCACTCTGATTAGATTTAAGAACATACTCTACCCTTTGGGTCAGAGTCTGACCGGAGAAAGATGAGGTAAACATTGGATCCGGATTACTGGTCCATCCGCTGGTATGCTCAAGCAGATGTCTTACTGTAACCCTGGCTGCTCTCTCTGTTACTCCGGGAAATTCTGAAGATAGAATCCCTGATGAACCAAAGACCTTCTGATCAAGAGAAATTTCCCCCCTCTCCATTAATTTCATTATACATAATGAGGTAAATTGTTTTGAGACACTTGCCAATCTGTAAAGGTGGCCGGGAGTTGCCCGGGTATCACTCTCTGCAATTGCAAAGCCGAGCCCCTTACTGTATACAATCTCCTCATCCTTGGTAATTGCATATGATACTCCCGGAATTGAATACTTACCCATAAATGAGTAGAGTACATTGTCAAAGTTAGCTTTTCCAGTCTGTACCAGTATTTTATAATCTGCAATCTTTCCGCTTTGAGATTTAACCTTTAGTGTTACAGTGTTTGAAAAATCAATTAAACTCTTCCCGCTTGATATTTCAGAACCATTGTAAGAAATGGTAGCCTTTGGAGAGATCGTAAAGCCGGGCTTGAGTCCGGAGAGGGAGATTCCCTCAGGAATAGTTAAGTATATAACTCTACCCGCTACTACACTCGGCACCTCACCAGAGAGGGACGGGTTATCAGATTTTGAGAAGTAGAAAGATGTTATGGAGTTGAGATTGCTTGTTGTCTCAGGAATCTCCTCCTTAGAACAGGATGTTGCAAATAGAATAAGGGCAAAAATTGCCACCTGCGCAAATTTGTGCAGATGGCAATAGTTTTTGAAGTTTTTCATTTAGGTTCGCGGATTAACGGGACATCTCTGCCTCAATTTTTTCAGGAGTATTTGGAAGTCTCTTTTTACCAAGCAGTCTGGCGCCGTTCTCTGTTACGAGAATATCATCCTCAATGCGGATACCTCCGAATGTATAGTACTCCTCAAGCTTTGAGAAGTTAATAAACTGTTTGTTTATACCTTCACTCTTCCATTTTTCAATAAGGGCAGGTATAAAGTAGCAGCCGGGTTCGTTTGTTATTACATGGCCCGGACGGAGCTTCTTACCCATCCTCAGAGACTTAAGACCAAACTGTGTAGCTCTTTTGTACACCTCATCGTATCCTACATAATTCTCCCCAAGATCCTCCATATCGTGCACATCAAGCCCCATCTGGTGGCCGAGTCCGTGTGGCATAAAGAGTGCGTGTGCTCCGGCTGCAACAGCCTCATCGGGGTCACCCATCATAAGGCCGAGATTTATAAGACCTTGAGTAATGAGTCTTACGGCAGCAAGATGGACAGAGGTATAGGTTATTCCCGGTTTTACAAGTGCGGTTGCCATATCATTTGCAGCAGAAACAATGTTGTAAATATCTCTTTGCCTCTCTGTAAACTTACCGCCAGAAGGAATTGTTCTTGTAAAATCAGATGCATAGTGCATATTTGTCTCTGCACCGGCATCAATTACAAGAAGACGACCATCTGTCAGTGTCTGATGATGTGTATGATTATGAAGCGTCTCTCCGTTCTGCGATAATATAATGGGAAAGGATGGCATATGGCCGTTAGAGATTGCAATACCCTCCATCAGCCCTACGAGCTCTTGCTCAACTATACCCGGTTTTGCCATTCTCATAGCTGTATAGTGCATTGCGTATCCTATATCGGCAGCCTTATCAAGCTCAGCAATCTCCAGAGAGTCTTTTATCTCTCTCAGGGCAACTACCCCTTTAATGAACTCTTCCGATGCAAGCTCTCTCTGCTTGTCAAAAGGGGCCTGGAGTAATTTAAATAACTGTATCTGATTATAATATCTGTATGGAGGGAGGAAATGAACATCTCTGCCCAGAGACTTTGCTCTTGAAAGATACTCTTCCAGTTGAGCGGCCGGCCTGACATTTCTAACACCAACCAGTGAAGCCTTCTCTGACATTAGTGGCTGGGGACCCATCCAAATTATATCATCTATTGTAACATCATTACCAAAAATAATCTCCTCTCCGCTGTCGATATCTATTACAGCTGATAAATCCGGTTCATCCAACCCGAAGAAATAGAGGAATGTAGAATCCTGACGGAATCTGTAAGTATTTCCAATATAGTTAATTCCGGCTTCTGAGTTGCCAAGAAAAAGGAGTACTCCTGACTTAATTCTTGAGGCAAGTTCCCGCCTCCTTTTTGCATATACATCTTTTGAAAACATATCAATCTGTTTTTGTCGTTTCAACAAAGATACAATTTTAAAAAAAACAAGGTGGTTAAAAAACCACCTTGATTAATTTATTTTCGATAAATGAGATTACTGCTGATCAGAATCCCACCATACCGGAATAGTCCAAATATCATCAGCACTATTCCATTGAGTAAGCCCCATATTAGCACCCGGAACTTCTGCTCCTATTGCATGAAGATTTGCTGCGTTGTAGTTAAGTTCATGTGAGCATTGAATCCAACGGCGGTAGTGTTTACCGTTAGGAATTCCTTTTTGCGCAGCTGCATTAACAGCGTGATATGCAGGAATACCCCAATTGTGGAATAAGTCTTCATCAAAGTCATAACGACGCATATCATTCCAGATTTCAACTGAGTAGTGTAGAGCAATTCGTTTTTGAGTAAGAATCTTACCTAGAGTAAGATTGCCTGCAGTACCAATACCATTATTCAAGAAATAATCCATATCGGCCTGACTCATAGGAGTAAATGAAGGACAATCTGCTAGGCTTGGATCTCCTGCGATCCAAGAGTTAAGAGTCACATTCATTTGCTCCATACTTGCCTTAACACCCTCTTTGTATGCAGTGAATGCAGCAGTAGCATTACCTTGGTTGAATAATACTTCTGCTTTTATAAAGCAAGCTTCTGAGTATGTACCCAGGTATGTTGGGGAAGAAACTCTTGAGTAGAATGAGCCTGATTCCTTTGATGCATCAGTTCCGTCTCTTCTGAAAAGTAG
Source organism: Bacteroidales bacterium MB20-C3-3 (assembly GCA_035609245.1). Classification (NCBI taxonomy): domain Bacteria; kingdom Pseudomonadati; phylum Bacteroidota; class Bacteroidia; order Bacteroidales; species Bacteroidales bacterium MB20-C3-3. The sequence goes on from CP141202.1 coordinate 1,269,708, forward strand.
ATCTTGCTTAGCAGCGTAACCTTTAGATGTGCTTGTGGCCTCTACATAAACAGTATCACCCTTTCTAGCCGGAGAAGAAGAATCAATCCACCAATGCTTCGCTGCAGTGTAACCGGCTCTTAGCGGCCCACCATTAAGATTTGGAGAATTATTTGTGACAATATCAACTCCAAGTGAACGTCTCCACTTACCACTCCATTTAATTCCAGCAGGTGAGCTATCAGACTTTTGTGAAACAGCCCAAGGAATAATTTTATCTGCACGAGGGTCTTCAACACCACTACCTGCAAAATTGGTAAGGTTTTTATATAGCATATCTGTTACCATATAACCGGCATTCATACCACAAACAGAATATATTGGAGAGTAGTCAACAGGTTCATTCCATCCAAGAACGTCATGAGTTGTACCATTGTCATCTGTATGATAAATAATTGTATTATCGGCATTGCTTTGAGGACCTTTTGAAAGGGCATCAAGAATTGCCGCAGCGTCATATTTACCATCAAGATAGTTTCCGGCCGCTTTTTTACTTAGTTTTACCAAGTAGCGTGCCTTAAGCAAATTACCAAATTTTATCCATTTGGCAACATCCCCATTATTCCAAAAGTCACCCTCTGCCAACGTTGGAAGTTTTGAATCCTGAGTTTTAGCAAGAAGTTCAAGTCCTTCGTTTAATTCATTTAAGCAGCCCAGGTATATGGTTTTTCCATTATCATATTTAGGAGTTGCATTTTCACCCACTGCATCAGTGTAAGGCATTTCACCATAAAGGTCAGTCATTAACATAAATCCATATGCACGGATAACTTTAGCTACTCCGGCATAATGCCAGGCTCCCGCCTCCATAGCTTTGTCATACATATAGGAAATGTTACTTGCAGCACCTACAAACCACCACTGATATGGTGTGGTCACAGCTCCCACTTGAGGACTCCAGAAAGACATGCTCCAGTATGTACCTCCATTAAAGTATCTGGTCCAATCACCTGTGGACATATTTGAACGCCAAGCAGCAAACTGAGTTGCCGAGTTGGTATAAAATTCGATATGTGCCAGACGAGTTTGATATGTAGCACTTTCAGAAGAAGGATTTTCAGGATCAACATTTATATTGAGCCAGTCGCTGCAAGAGACCAGTGAAAGTGACATCAAGCTTATGACACACAAAGTCATTATTGATTTAATATATTTCATATTATTAAATTTTAATATTTAAAACTTTTTTAGAAAGTTAAATTTAAACCAAATGTCATACCTGAAGTTGCAGGTACTCCACAATAGTCAAATCCAACAGAAGATGAACCTCCGACACCTGCGCCTGATGCAGCAACCTCAGGATCTCCCTCGTAGTTTGTAAAGAGAAGAAGATTGTTTGCAGAAGCAGAAATAGAAGCACGTTTAATGAATCCTATTCTGTCAAGCCATCTCTTTGGGAAATCATACATTACAGATAGTGAACGCAGTCTAAGTAAATTAACATCAGTAATGTAGTTGGCAGTCTCTCTAGGATAATACGAAGTATAATAACTTTGAATAATATTATAGCCGCTTGTCTCTACACCATTAAAAAGGTATGTTTTATCGGTACTCCATGTGTTAGATACAGCGTTTCCGCTTGCATCAATACCGGTTACTGTAAGTTCTCTGTTACGAACATCGCCTGAGAATTTACTAACACCGCTGGCAGTCATAGCATATTTTGTTCCATTTATAACATCGCCTCCCACTCTGAATTCCCACAACATGTTGAAAGATAAATTTTTCCATGTAAGAGTATTATTTAAACCTCCGGAGAACTTCGCCTCACGATTACCTACTTCTGACAATGAAGTTGTGTAGGTAGGCATCCCGTTTGCATCAAGAATAAGTTTTCCATCCAGCTCTTTTTTAGAGTTTGCATCTTCCGGATTATATTTATATCTCTTCCACTCTGTACCTGCAATTGCCATAAAGTTACCACCGTTGAATGATGCAGCCTGTGCTCCGGCATACTGAACATCAGTAACATACATCACATCCATGCCGGCAGGAAGACCATCCAGAGTACCGCGGTTACCTGCTACATTCAATCCAATGTCCCATTTAAGGTTTTTGGTCTCAACAGGAGTACCTGATATAGTCAACTCCATACCTTTATTATAAACATTTCCTGCATTGATTGAACAGAATATATAACCGGTTGATTGAGGTCCGCGAGGAGACAAAATCTGATTATAAGAGTCATTTGTATAGTACGCATAGTCAACACGTAAACGATCTTTGAAGAGGCTTAATTCAACGCCTATTTCAGTCGATTTTGTCATTTCCGGTTTAATATAAGGGTTACCGCGAGTCCATGAGTTACCTACACCAAGTTTACCACCAAGATAAATACCTACAGGCCAAAGAGAGGTATTTGTTTCATAAGCACCTGTATCTTTACCCACCTTTGCCCATGATGCTCTGAGTTTACCAAAAGTTAGAATGCTATTCTTTGGAAGAAGCTCTGTAAACACAAACGAACCACTCACAGATGGATAGAAATATGAGCGATTTTCAACAGGAAGCGTTGATGTCCAGTCATTACGTCCTGTAACTGTCATGTAAATTATATTCTTCCAGGATGCACGGAATTCTCCGAACAAACCTACCAATCGCTTCTGAGATGCAGAACGAGCAAATTGTTTGTTCTCAGTTGAAGCATTTGCATAAGAATAGAAATCCGGAACAGAGAAGTTCCATGCCATCATAAAGTTACTGTTGGTTTGGGTATCATCTGTAGCAGCACCGAGTAGCAAATTAAGGTCAAAATCTCCGAATTTCTTATTCATATTCGAAATGAAATTGTGTGACATATATTTGAAACGCATAGTGTTGTCACTCATCATACCATTTTGCCATACTTGTTTGATAGCGCCTTTGGGTGCAATACGAGTTGAGTTGGTTTGAGTATATGAGTCAATACCCAATCTGTACTGAACGAACCACCAGTCTGCAATATCAGCCTTTACACTTAAACTGCCTGTAAAACGGTCTGTATCGTCAAACATTTTATTTCTGTTAATAATCCAATATGGATTGTCGCGCTCTTCCCATGGATCCAGCCTTTCACCGAACATCCTGTAACGAGAACCGTCTTCATTCATATAATTAGTCATATCGTCAAACGGAGACCAGTTGTAAACACCGTAAAGAGCACCTGTTCCCTGTGATCCATAAAGACCTGCAGATGTCAAGGTCCTGTCTGTATGAGCCTGAGAGTAAGCTGCATTAGCATTGAATGTGAATATACCTGCTCTCTGTTCACCATTGAAACGGAATGTGTATTTGTCATACCCAGTCTTAGGTACAAGACCTTGCTGATCATAATAAGATCCCGACAAGTAGAAGTTACTATTTTTTGTACCACCTGCTATGCTGGCACTTTGGTCATATATCAATCCTCCCTGGAAGAAGTTTCCAATATTGTCAAATGTCTGTGCATTAGATTTCTCTCCCCATGAATTGTATGAAAAATCATTAAAAACTGTTCCCAGATAATTCTTTTGATTATCATATTGATCTTGCATGTACCCTCTGGTGTACTCGTTCTGAACTTCAGGAAGGCTTTTTACCCATGAGGTGGATAATTTGGAGTTAATATTAACTTCAACTACGCCCTCTTTACCCTTCTTGGTAGTAATAATTACAACACCGTTGGCTGCACGCGAACCATAAAGAGCAGACGCTGCCGGACCTTTCAAAACTGACATATTCTCAATATCCTCAGGATTTATGTCCATGATACGATTTGAAGTAGTGGATGCCGCTTTGTAAGAACCGTCAAACGCAGAGTTACCTACCAGAGTTGAAGAGTTATCATAAATAACACCGTCTACTACGAACAAAGGTTGATTGTCTTTACCCTCAGATCCTGATGTACCACCACGAAGGATAATCTGTGCGCCGGAACCTGCTGCTCCGGAAGATTGTGTGATGTTAACACCGGCAATCTTACCTGAAAGTGAAGAAATAGGGTTAGCTGTCTTATTCTTCATCAACTCCTCAGACTTGATATCAGATACAGCATATCCAAGTGCCTTTCTCTCCTTCTTGATACCGAGAGCGGTTACCACAACATCTTCGAGAAATATTGAAGATTCGTTCATGGTAACGTTAATAACTGTGCGGTTATTTACCTGTTCTCTGATGTCCTCCATACCGATTGCAGTAAATCGAAGAACTGCATTCGCTGGAGCATTAATCGAGTAAGTGCCGTCCAGTTCAGTAGCAACTCCTGTCCTTGTTCCGTCAATTACAACAGTTACACCAATCAGGGGCTCCCCCGATTTGTCGACCACCTTACCCCGTATACTGATGTTTTGTGCAAACATGTTCCCAGACACAAGGAAAATGGCCAATAGCGACAGAATGATCACTTTCATCATTCCGGCCTTTTTTTGTGAGTAATGCATGAATTTAATTTTTAGGTTAATAATGTTAACTTAATTATAATTTTTTCTGTATAAAAACATCTAAATTATCTGTAAATAGTACATTTTATTACGATGTAAAACTATGAAATTTATTCCAATTATTGTAGCTATTACTAAAAAACTCACTATTTGGTTGCAAATATCAATCTAAGTAATGCTATATTTTATAAATTTTATGTAATAATTTGAAATTGATTAAAAATCGTAAGCTGAAAAAAAAGAGGACGGCATAAATGCCGTCCTCTATTGGAAGTTTTAATACTAAGTATTAATTTACAGTATCCCAGCCAGGATTTTGACTTAGAGTAAAACCAAGGTCTTTATACAGTTTAATTTGATCCAGCGGAACTGCATTCTGATATTGTCTCTCATAATATGAGTCGCCTGGTATCCAGTCTCTTCTCATATTATTATCATAGAGATTGTAGATAAATGCTTTGGTCTGATCTGCAGGATTCGGATAGAAGAACTTAACCGCTTTCTTAATGTTTATAACCTGAGCTGCAGTAAATTTATTGAAATCTACATAGGCTCCTTTACCAAGAGTTGTAGGGCCGTTAGTCTCCATTGTCTTAAGGTACTCATACTTCTTCCATCTTCTCAAATCATTCTTGCGGAATCCTTCAAACAGAAGTTCAACCATTCTCTCTCTGCGAATCTCCCAAAGGATTGGAGATACAGATGGATCTCTGTCAGGATCGTTGATAACAACACCATTTGCAGTAACATTTGTTCCTGAAATTACCATATTTGGTAGTCTTGGAATTTCAGGGCCGGTGTTATTCTTCTTGATTTTCCTTGCACGAAGCTTGTTGATGGAAGCATCTGCAGCTGCCTGGTCAAACTGACCTAGTTCAGCAGCAGCCTCGGCATAGTTAAGAAGAACCTCGCCGTATCTTATAATAGGAGCATCTGTAGTGTTGGTAGAACCGTTATAAAGAAGGTTTACCTGATCTGCCTCATAAGGAAGGAACTTCCATGAGAGGAAACCGGTTGTAGAGTAAGCATTGTGAACACCCTGAACTCTTATGGTATCAACGAGTGATGCCGCCATTCTTGGATCTCTGTTTGCATACTGCTGAGGATAGTAACGAAGACCATTATCAGCAGCATAGTTATATACTGGAGATTGTTTGATTGGAAGACCATCAGCAGCCAGGTAAGTCTCAACTACCTTAAGAGTTGTTCCGGTTTGACCCTCTGTGTTATTATATGACACCAATGCGTGTGAAGCCTTTGCTGTTACATATTGACGATAGAAAATCACCTCTTTGTTTGCAGAAAGATCTTCGGATGCAAATATGCCTCTGTAGTCATCAACTATTTGGTATTTTCCACCTGCCATAAGCTGCTCAGCAGCCCATTTAGCTTTCTGCAGGAGCAAAGTTGCAGTTGCATTGTCATTTTTGTGATACTTAAGGAATGTTCCAAAATACAACATATGTCTTGACATAAAGGCAAGCACTACATCTCTGTTTATTTGCTGGGCTCCGTCGTTTTGACGAACATTTGCAGCAGCAAATTCAAAGTCTTCCAGCATCTTCTTGGTTACATCTGCCAGTGGATCTCTTGGTTTGTACATCTTGTCAGTCTCACCGGGGAATATCTCAGTATCGTAGTAAGGGACATCTCCAAATGCTCTTGCAAGATCTGCATATTCTAATGCCCTGAAGAAGCGGCCGATACCTGTCCAGTGGGCCTTTGCCTCAGGAGTCAGATTGGTCATCCCTTCAATTCTGTTAATCATCACATTATGCCTTCTTACCCAGGTAAATGTCCATCCATTACCAGATGTAGCTGTGTTTTGTGTCCATATTGCAGATGAGCTGTACTCATCTCCCCAGGCACCTCCTGTAAAGAAGTTTCCCCAGGTAAATCCGCTGCCATATCCTGTGAAATATGCAGTGTAAGATCCTTGAGCATATAGCCTCAGGTTACCTTCGTTTGTCCAGAAGTTAGCCTCGTCAAAAGTATCCAGATTCTTTCTGTCGAGGTAGTTCTCGCAGCTGGAAAGGCCCAGCAGTACCGCTATCAGTATTAAATATATCTTTTTCATTGTCATAAAATATTAGAATTCAATCTGAACACCAAATGATAGAGTCCTTCTGTAAGGATAGCTTCTACCGAATGATCTGCTGTCATTTGCAGTAGTTGTTGTCCAGTCAATTTCCGGGTCAATTGGAATATCTCCCATGTTGTCAAATTCAAAGAGGTTTTCACCACTGAAATACACTCTTAGTTTTTGAATGTTTACTTTGCTAAGAAGGTTCTTAGGAAGTGTGTAACCAATGTTAAGATTCTTCATTCTTAAATATGCTGCATTAAGAAGATAACGATCATTTGCAAGATAGTTCCACTTTGCAGTTTGTGCATATTCAAGAGGTCTTGGATAGAAGGCACTGGTGTTATCCTCTGTCCAGTAATCCATAGTGTGAGCATAGTTAGCTTCAGCTCCGTAGTAACCAGGAAGAACCATGTTACCTGTGGCCCAAATCTCTCTTTTACCTACACCCTGGAAGAAGAGGTCTATATCAAATCCCTTCCAGTCTGCTCCTACTCTGAAGCCATACTGGTAGCGAGGGGTTGTGTTACCTATAACAGTTCTGTCACCTGGATCGCCAATAGTGTTAAGGCCGTATCCAATAACTCCGTCACCATTAAGGTCTTTAAACTTCACGTCGCCCGGGCTGAATTTGAATAGTCCGCTTTCGTAAATGTACTGATTTGGAATACCCTCTACAAGAGTGTTCTTAAGCTGACCATTTGGTTGCAGTGTCTGTTTGATGGCACCATTCTCCCAAACGAAGTCCTCTTTCTGATACAATCCGTCTGTTTTGTAACCCCAGATCTCACCTAGAACCTTACCTTGATAATAGGTAGAGGAGATTCCGGGATCGTTAGGAGATGAGAATTTGCTTACGATTGTCTTGTAGTCTGTAAACTGACCTGTCAAAGAGAGGTGAAGTCCGTTGTTAAATGTATGGTTATAGTTAAGAGCGATCTCAACACCATTAGTTGTAAGTTCACCAAAGTTTCTTCTTGGAGCAGATGCGCCAACTGTTGAAGGTAGTACCTCACCTGCAGATAGCATATCAAGAGTCTTTCTCTGATACCAGTCTACTGTTACTCCAAGTTTATCCTTGAACAATCTGGCGTCCATTCCAATATCCAGTGTTGTTACAGTCTCCCATGTAAGTGACGGGTCAACAAGTGCAGGAGCTGAACCGATATATGGTTTGAAGTTACCGCCAACAAGCCAGTAGTTACCAGCTGCTGAAGGGTTTGTGATGGCCATTGTTGAAATATATGAGCTAAGTGGAACATCCTGGTTACCAACCTCTCCGTAAGATGCACGAAGTTTAAGTGAGCTGACAATATGTTTCACAGGTTTCATCCAAGGCTCCTCTGTTACTCTCCAGGCTGCAGATGCAGATGGGAAGAATCCCCAGCGTTTGCCTTCACCAAATTTTGAAGATCCGTCGTAACGACCGTTAACCTCAAGAAGGTATTTATCATTATACGAGTAGTTTATCCTTGCAAACATACCTGCAACTGACCACCATGAGTGGTTAGATGAGGAGACCTGATCGCCACCTGCAAGGTTTACTTCGCCCTTCTCAAAATCGTAAACACCGTTTCTTCTTGACTGGTGCCATACATATTCTGAATCTTCAATGTTAGTTCCGGCCATAGCCTTAAGGCCATGTTTTCCGAATTTCTTGTCATATGTCATGTAGCCGTTGTAAACATTTCCAAGTCTTCTTGAAGTGTTGTACTGAGCATAGTCATAAGATGCTGTAGAATATATACCATTGAATTGGTCAAACGAGGTATTTGCAGTTCTGCTCCAGAAGTTGATACCGCTTACATAACCCCCAACAGTGTGACTTGTTGAGAAGTTTTGGTTGTAAGTATAGTCAAAGTCTGCAGTAAGTCCGTCAACTATCTTTACTGTTGCTCCCAATGTGTATCTGCTGTAGAAAGAAGACTCCTCAACAGGCCGCGCACCTTTAAGGTCGTTGACAGCATTACGGAATTCGTTTCCGTTATATGTTCCGTATGGATATACCTGATGCCATCTGTAAAGGTAGTACATTGGATCATATGTAGCACTAGCATAAAGGAATGGAGACTCTTCGTATGTTTTAGCATACATAAATCTTGATCTTACTGTAAGCCACTTGTTTACATCTGTGCTGATAAATCCGGAAATGTTTTTCCTTGTATAGAAATCATCAAAAAGTTTTAATACACCCTTTTGATTCATGTAAGCTGCAGAGATGCTGTACTGTGTCTTCTCTGAACCTCCGTTAACTGAGACATTTTGTGTCTGCTGAGGGGTCCACTGTTTGAAATAGATATCATAAATATCCCAAGGTCTGTAGAAATAGGCTCCACCGGAGGCTCTGTAATCAAAGTCTCTTCCTTCAACCATCTCTCTGCCAAGATCTTTTCCATCTCCATATGTATCAATCCACTGTTTTACTTTTGCAATAACATCAGGATTGTAGTAGTAACCAACTTGTCCGTACTCGTAAGTAGGGGTTGTCTTGAGTGAGTTCATCTGATCATAAGAGTACTGAAGGTTAAGGTCAGCTCTTGTGTGCTGAGGAACATCTGTTGGAGTTGCCCAAGAGAAGTTGTTTGAGTAGTTAACCCTTACTCTTCCGTCTTTGTTACCTTTTTTGGTGGTAATCAAAATAGCACCAAATGCAGCTCTTGCTCCGTAGATAGCAGTTGTGGAGGCATCTTTAAGTGTTGAGATACTTTCAATGTCATCCGGGTTAACATAAGATAGACTTGGAACCTCAACGTTGTCAACCATAATAAGAGGATTACCTGAACCGCCGCCTATAGTACTAACGGTTGCACGGATCTTAATTGTTGGTGAACCTCCGATAGCTCCTGAAGTGGTGGTAATCTGAAGACCAGGTGTTGAGCCCTGAAGTGCCCTACCAACGTCAGAAATAGGCCTTGACTCAAGAGTTTTTGCCACATCAACGGTGGAAACAGCACCCGAAAGATTTTCCTTCTTTTGTGTACCCCAGCCAACTACTACCAGTTCGTCCAGCAGCAGGTTGTCGTCTTCCATAGTTATGTTAATAAGGTTTCTGTTGTTTACCGGAATCTCCAGGGTCTTCATACCCAGTGAAGTAAAAACAAGCACAGATCTTGGCTGTGCATTGATTTCATAAGTTCCGTCCAAAGCTGAGGATACACCTGTGCGGGTACCCTTGATAAGGATGCCTACGCCCATTAGTGGTTCTCCTTTGGAGTCGGTAACTTTACCGGTAACCTTGATGTTCTGAGCCCACATAGAACCTGCAAAAAGCAGAAGGGCAAAAACCGACATCACTTTAATAGCGATACGATTTCCATTCTTTGAAACATGCATGAGTTTAAGAATTTTAGGTTAATAATTTTTAGTGGTTTATTTATTATGCAATTATGCAAAAGCACATTCGCAAAAGTATGAATTATTTCTTTAAAAAGTTCAGATTCCTGAATAAAAAAACGAAAAAAGCTATTATGGTTAATAAATAATTACTATATTATAGCGCGAACTTGGAAATTATAACTTAGAGCCTGCCTTACCAATAGGAGCCACTTCAACCGGCAGATAAAACATCCTTGATTTTACTTCATCAGGAAGTTGTACAAGGGCGGATAGTCTCTGAGCATCTTTCTCTGTTGTCATAATAAGTGCCTTATTATCTTTTAATGCCCATCTTTTTATCTTTCCGGCATCTCTGTTTGAAAAATTATGATGATCCCTGAATTCAAGGCTTGATGATATCTTGTAAAAACTTAACAAATGATATCTTAAATGGCGTGGATTTGCAATAGAAGTAAGTAAAAACGCAAATTTTGAATAGATATATCGTTTATCTGCCTCCTGAGGGAATACCGGAAGCGGATCTGCATATTTAAGTGTTGTAAATTGCACCTCAACTCCCGCAGGCATCTTTAGCCTCTGCTCCCAAAGAAACATATCGGCAGCATCCATCTCAGAGGGGCATTTTGTTACAACAACAGTATGGGCCCTCTTTATCTGCTCAGGGAGATCCCTGAGCCTTCCCAGGGGAAGAAGGTGGTCTCTGTCTATTGGTCTGCTTGAGTCTATCAACACAATGTTTTTAGAGGGCTTCACCCTCCTGTGCTGGAATCCGTCATCTAGTATGATAGTTGTGGGTCTTTTGTCTTCAGGTAAGGAGAGCAGCTTCTCAATACCTCGCCTTCTGTTTGTGTCAACACATACCAGCACATCCGGGAACTTTCTCTTAATCTGAAGAGGCTCGTCACCTGAATCGGCAGCAGAGTCTGCTATATTAACCTCTCTCCATCCTCTCCCCTTTCTTCCGTAGCCCCTTGAGAGAACTGCAGGCCTCTCACAACCGTGAAGTGTTTTGATAAGATACTCTACATACGGGGTCTTTCCGGTTCCTCCAACGGTAATATTCCCTACTGATATAATAGGTATGGGGTATTCACGGGATTTTATAATTGATGTATCGTAAAGGAAGTGCCTTGTTTTAAGGGCAAAATAGTATGGAAAAAGCAGAACTTTATCAATCAGAAAAGTTTTCATTTGCTGGGTATTTCTCTTTAATTTGGTCAAGAATATTCAGAAGCTCAATATGGCTATCCTCAGTAACAAGTTTCATCCTGATGGGTTTAAAATCGGGAAGAGATTTAAAATAAGCGGAGAGGTGCCTTCTCATCTCCAGCACTCCTACTCTTTCGCCTTTGACCTCCACAGATTTAAGCAAATGGCGTTTTGCGAGATCAACCTTCTCTTCAACTGTAAGAGGGGGCATATGCTCCCCTGTTTCCAAAAAATGTTTAATCTCCCGGAATATCCATGGCCTTCCGTAGGTTGCCCTCCCTATCATTACTCCATCAACTCCATACCTCTCAAAAGCCTCTTTTGCCTGAATATCGGTTGTTATGTCTCCATTCCCGATTATCGGAATCCTCATTCTGGGGTTTCTCTTTATCTCTCCTATCAGTGTCCAGTCTGCTTCTCCTTTGTAGAGCTGGGCTCTTGTCCGTCCGTGTATTGTCAGCGCCTCAATGCCTGTCTCCTGCAACTGTTCCGCAAGTTCAACAATAATTTTTGAATTTTCATCCCACCCCAGGCGGGTCTTGACAGTTACCGGCAATTTTACTGCCTCTACCACCCTGCGGGTGATATCAACCATTTTATCGGGATATCTCATCATCCCCGACCCTGCTCCTCTGTTTGCAATTTTATTAACAGGGCAGCCAAAGTTTATATCAATGAAAGAGGGTTGCGCCTCCTCGGCCATCTTTGCTGCCTCCACCATAGCCTCCGGTATATGGCCATATATTTGTATGCCGATTGGCCTTTCGTAAGGGAATGTCTTAAGTTTTTCAAGTGATTTCCGGGCATCCCTGATGAGTCCATCTGACGAGACAAACTCGGTATACATAACATCAGCACCAAATTCCTTGCATATATACCTGAAGGATGCATCTGTCACATCCTCCATTGGGGCGAGGAAGAGGGGTCTCTCTCCCAGTTCAATGTCTCCGATTTTCATAACGCAAAAATATAGGTATTTTGTCACTTTAAAAAATAGTTATAACTTTGCACCCCCCTATGTGTAGGGGAATCGCAACACAAATTAATATATTAACCTAAAAATCAACAAAGTGGACACATTGAGCTACAAGACCGTGTCGGCAAATCAGGCTACAGTTACAAAGAACTGGGTAGTCATTGATGCAACCGACCTGGTATTAGGAAGACTTGCGTCAAGGGTCGCTCTGATCCTTCGCGGCAAGCACAAAGCCAACTACACGCCACATGTGGACTGCGGAGACAATGTAATTATTGTCAATGCTACTAAAGTTCGCCTGACTGGCAAGAAGTTGACTGACAAGGTGTACGTTCGTCACACCGGGTATCCCGGCGGACAGAGATTTGCCACTCCTAAGGAGTTGCTGGATCGCAAGCCGCTGGCAGTAGTTGAGCACGCCGTGAAGGGCATGCTGCCAAAAAATCGTCTGGGAGCACAGCTGTTCCGTAATCTTTTCGTTTACGAAGGAGCGGAGCATCCTCATCAGGCACAGCAACCAAAACAAATCAATTTAAACGAAATTTAAACGAGCATGGAATTAATTAACGCCCTTGGAAGACGAAAATCAGCAGTTGCTCGCGTTTATGTGAACCCTGGAAAAGGCAATATTACAATTAACGACAGAGCTCTTGAGCAATATTTTGTTGACGAGTCTCTTCAGTACATTGTTATGCAGCCGCTTGTCCTTACAAACACTCAATCTCAGTTTGACATTAAAGTTAATCTTGATGGTGGTGGAGTTAAGGGTCAGGCAGAGGCTCTTCGCCTTGCAATAGCCCGCGCTCTATGCAAAATAGACGCTGAGGCTCATCGCTCTGTTCTAAAAGCAAATGGTTTCCTTACTCGTGACCCCAGAGAGGTTGAGAGGAAGAAACCGGGACAGCCTGGTGCACGCAGACGCTTCCAGTTCAGCAAACGATAGTATTTATTATCGGTTGAAACTGATTTTTTGCACGGAAAGGATAAAAATTCAAGGATCTTAAAATTTAAGCTACCGGAATTTGCCAATCCGCGGAAAATCCGGGAGACCTTCAAAAAGCTACTCCCGATTGAAGAAAAGAGAAAAACAAACATTTATTACAAGAAAAAATGCCAAGAACAAATTTCCAAGAACTACTTGATGCAGGTGTACACTTCGGCCACCTTAAGAGAAAATGGAATCCTAAGATGGCTCCCTATATCTTCATGGAGAAGAATGGGATACACATTATAGATCTGCACAAGACCGTTATCAAAATAGATGAGGCTGCAAGCGTAATGAAACAACTGGCTCGCGCCGGTCGTAAAATACTATTTGTGGCAACCAAAAAGCAGGCTAAAGACATTGTAGCAGAATACGCAAAAGCAGTAAATATGCCATATGTTACCGAGCGCTGGCCCGGTGGAATGCTTACCAACTTCCCGACTATCCGCAAGGCAGTCAAGAAGATGAACACAATTGACAAAATGATGACTGATGGTACCTACGAGACACTTGCAAAACGCGAGAAACTTCAGGTAACCCGTCAGAGAGCCAAACTTGAGAAGAACTTAGGTTCAATAGCAGACCTTAACAGGCTCCCTTCTGCCCTCTTTATTGTTGACATACAGAAAGAGATGAATGCCGTGAAAGAGGCAAATCGTCTGAATATTCCGGTTATCGCGATGGTTGATACATGTTGCGATCCAGGTCCGATTGATTACGTGATCCCGGCAAACGACGATGCTGCAAAATCTATCTCTCTTATTATGGAGAGACTATCACAGGCAGTAGCTGAAGGCCTTTCAGAGAGGAAGATGGAGAAGGAGAAAGAGGTACAGTCTGAATCTAAAGATGCTCCTGAGGTTAAGAGGACTCGCGCCCGCAAGAGTGCAGCTCCGGCAGCCCCTGCAGCAGAAGCTGAAGCAGCTCCGGTAGCAGAAGCTGAACCAGTAGTTAAAGCTGAACCAAAAGCAGAGGCTGAAGCTGAAAATTAGTAATAACTCCCTTATTTAATATAAAAATGGAAATCAAAGCAACAGACGTTGCCAAACTTCGCCAGATGACAGGCGCAGGAATGATGGACTGCAAGAGCGCTCTTGTAGAGGCTAACGGCGATTTTGACAAAGCAAAGGACATCATTCGTGAAAAAGGCAAACTAGTAGCAGCAAAAAGAGCAGACCGCGAAACCACTGAGGGTTCAGTAATTGCTCTTGCAAACGCAGACAGAACCAAAGCAATTCTAACCTGCCTTGGTTGTGAGACAGACTTCGTTGCAAAGAATGCTGAATTCCAGCAATTGGCAAACAAGATTGCAGATGCTGCTCTTACAGCAATGCCTGCGGATCTTGCCGGACTTATGAAAGTAACTCTGGACGGCCAAACTATTGAAGAGGCTGTAACTCAACAAACCGGAAAGAGCGGTGAAAAACACGCTATTCCTTTCTATGCAAAAATAGAGGCTTCATATATTGCAACATATATCCATACAAATGGTAAAGTTGCAACTGTAGTTGGTTTCTCTAAGAAAGTAAGTGAAACTGTAGGTGACGAAATCGCTATGCAGATTACCGCAATGAATCCTGTTTCTGTAAACAGAGATTCCTGCCCTAAAGAGGTAATTGAAAAAGAGCTTGAAATCTACAGAATCCAGATCCGTGAAGAGGGTAAACCAGAGAATATGGTTGAGCAAATTGCACAAGGCAAGCTTAACAAATTCTTTAAGGAGAGCACACTGGAAGATCAGACATTCGTTCAGGATGGTAAAATCTCCGTAGCTCAGTACCTCAAAAGCGTAGATCCTGAAGTTAAAGTAACCGGATTCTTCAGATTCTCACTTAACGACTAATACTTCTACGACTAATTAGAAAAAAGGGGTGACCAGAAATGGCCACCCTTTTTTTCTTGCACGGCCAAACATCGCCTCAGAGGAAAAGTGTCAAACCATTAATTATCTGCACATTACTGATTGTTTTAAATTTTCTTAACACATTGATTTAGTGTAGTTTGACACTTTTCCTCTGAGGCGATGTTTCTGGCTGCACCCAGCTACTCCGGATTAATCCTGCCTTTTGCAACATCTCTTACAAATGTGTAACTGACATGAAATAAACTAGCCACTTGAATGTAAGTTGCCCTAGTTTCATTACAAAATTTTTTAATCATCACAATTAATTCATTTCGTGTCAATTCATATAAGGATTTGTTGTTAAGAAGTTCTAAAAGGCTCTTTGATAAATCAGAATATTTTACTGGCATCTCCAAATCCTTTTCTTCTCTGAAATCATTTAAATCAAGCTGTGAATTAAGCAGATATTCACTGAATTCAATATAATTTGAAAAGTGGATTTTTACTATCGTATCGTCAACATAAAGTATATTTGAACTCTTAGAGTCATTATTAAAATACTGATTTGCTGACGACCATTTATAGTGAATCGGCTGACTAACCATTCCCGCTTTAACCGGATTGTTTAAGATATAACCGATACAGGTTATTATTTTTTGAATTGTACTTTTGGGTGAGCTGGAATATGGTCCATTGCACAAATTCCCCCTCTTGCTGTATTTTCTATTATACCATCTTACATAACTCATCAAGTATCTTTTCACGAAACTTGTTAGATCCTTTACATTAACCAACAGATGCCAATGATTATCCATAAGAACATATGCATAAATAACAGCACCATTGATTCTTGCACTTTCTGCAATAAGTGACAAAAACTGGATTCGGTCCTCATCATCATAAAAAATAATAACCCTTGAATTTGCTTGCTGATATATGTGGTAGATCCCCACATCTGTGATAACTCTCTTCTTTCTCATCGCCTCAATCTCCCCACCTTTTAAGTTTTCTAAAGTTACAAAAAAAAGTATCGCCTCAGAGGAAAAGTGTCAAACTAGTTTTAATCAAAGCATTATAAAAATGCCAAAGCCCACATAAGAACCTGTCCAATAAATGTTTGACACTTTTCCTCTGAGGCAATTTGTTTTTTCACTATCTTTGCACTTGAAAGAAAAATAATCTTCAGGGCAGGGTGTAATCCCCGACCGGCGGTAAAGTCCGCGAGCCTGTAAAAGGGCAGAACCGTTGCAACTACGGTACCGACAGTTAGAGTCTGGATGAAAGAAGAAATTATGAGACAGAAACAAAATACTTTTCTGGGGGCCATTGCCGGTGGCATTGTCCTCCTGCTCCTGACGGGAGCAACAACTGCAGTTGCCACAACTTACAAGACAGCTTCTGCTGAGTCTTATCTTACAACTCCTGCTTTATCACATCTTAATCAGGACACAACTCAGGACACAACTCGTTTAACCCGTTTAATGTACTTAAGTGACAGTACGCTCTCTTCAAATCTTGGGGAGGTTGTTCTTACTGCTTCATTCCTCAGCGAAAAGAGAAGCCCTCTTAGGCTGGCAACAGTTAACAGGGAGATTATTGAAAGGAGGTCCGCAGGTGTAACATATCCTGAGCTTGTAAAGGATATACCGGGGGTTTATGCCACGAGCGAATCCGGGAGTTACGGGGATGCAAGGTTAAACATTAGGGGATTCAAACAGGAAAATATCTCTGTAATGTTAAACGGGATACCTATTTCCGGTTTGGTTACAGGTAATATGTTCTGGAATAACTGGCTGGGGCTTTCAGATGCTACCCAGGCTATTCAGGTACAGAAGGGAATCGGCGGCTCAATGCTCTCTGATAACTCTGTGGGAGGAACAATAAATATTATCACAACATCGCCATCTGCAGAATCATCTGTTACAACATCTCTTTTCTATACTAGTTACGGGCAGGGGAAGAGCTCGCTTAGCTTGAATTCCGGTGCTCTAAAGGGTGGATGGAACATCTCTCTGATGGGCTCATACGCTTTTGGCAAAGGGTATGTTGAACATACCGATGTGAGCTCCTGGGCGTATATGCTTAATATCAGCAAACGGATTAACGAGAGGCACTCTCTGCTTCTCACTGCACTGGGCTCCCCTGAAAAACATGAACAGCGCTCAGCTAGGATGTCTTATGAGGAATTTGAGAAATATGGCAGCAAGTATAATAAAAACTGGGGCTACATGAGACCCGGAGAGCCATACAATCTAAGTAAAAATTTCTATCACAAACCATACATCACACTTCACCATTTTTACAGACCATCCAGGAGGGTGGAACTTGCAACATCGGCATATATATCTTCAGGAAACGGAGGAGGAAGGTGGTCCGAGTCTAAAGGGAGGAGGATTATTGACTTTATAAAAGATGGTCAGATAGACTGGAGAGGCGCAATTGCTGCAAACAGAAATCCTGACGGCTCCTCTTCAAGTATATTGTCCGATTATCTGGCCGGCCACACTCAGACCGGCATAAAGAGCAACCTTACTATTGAGGGGAAAAATGGATTTTCATATGTTGGAGGATTGCACTACCAGTTTTATTCAACCTGGGAGAAGGAGAGAATCACAGATCTGCTGGGCGGAGACTTCTGGTACGAGGATTATCAAAACAAGTCTCTTGCAGGGGTTGCAGGCAGAGATCCTGTTAAAAAAACAGGTGATATGATAAGGACTGACAACGGAAAAATCATCAGCCATATGACTGTTTATGCGATGACCACATACAGCAAAGGGGGCTGGGAGGCAAGAGCCGGGGCATCTGTTATGGGAAGCACCAACAGCCGCTGGGACAGATACAACTATATTGATGATATCCACAGTGGCACAGCTACTGCGTTAGGATACAGCGTTAAAGGCGGAGCCCTCTACAAGCTCTCAGGGAGAACTTCCATATATCTAAATGGAGCAGCATACAGCAGAGTACCATATTCAGATATTTTTTTCTCATCCGGGAACAATACAATAACTGAGAATGTAAAGAACGAGAGAAACTTTCTTGGCGAGACCGGGGTAAGATACCTCTTTGACAGAGGCTCCTTTGAGGCGACAGCTTACTCGGCTTTATGGAAAAATAAGAGCATACTCTCCGACCCTTACAAACAACAAATGGATGATCTCCCGCATAAATATGTTGTTCAGGGGCTTGATGCTCTCCATTACGGGATAGAGGCCGATATTTTATACAGACCCGCCGGATGGGCCGAGTTGAGAGGCTTTCTCTCTCTGGGAAACTGGAGATGGAAAAATGATGTGTCGGCAATAATTTATGACACATATTCGGGACTGGAGATGGGAAAAATTAATGTTTACAGCGATGGACTGGCTGTAGGCGATGCGCCCCAAACACAAGTCGGGGCATCGGCACTTATTAAACTGGGGCGAAAACTGGAGCTTATGGCAGACTGGAAATTCAACTCCAGGCTCTATGCTGATTTTGATCCGGTATCAAGAAGAGACCCTTCTGACAGAGAAAATTCTTACAGAATGCCGGACTACCATCTGTTAAACGCTACTCTTTCATGGAGGGAGAACATTGGTAAAAGCAAACTAACTCTTTATTTATCAGTTAATAACTTATTGAATACCACTTATATTGAAAGGGGGAGAGATGGCCGTGATCACTCTGCTGATACTTTCACCGGATACTGGGGTTTTGGAATAAATGGGAATCTTGGGGTGAGATTAGCTATTTTTTAGGTAATTTTGCGGAAGTAAAAATTATTCAATGAAAAAGAGCCTCGAACTTCTTGGAAGATACTTTATTCTGATGAGGAAGGTATTTACCAAACCGGACAGGAGATCAATATTTTTCAAGCAATTCTTTACTGATGTCGAGAAACTTGTAATTGACTCAATTCCCATTGTAGCAATTATCTCTTTGTTCATTGGTGCTGTTATTGTTATTCAGACTGCATCAAATATCGAGAGCCCCTTCATTCCCAAGATGTATGTGGGCTATATGGCACGGGAGAGCCTGGTGCTTGAGTTCTGCTCTACTATGATTGCTCTTATTCTTGCGGGAAAAGTAGGCTCAAACATATCGTCAGAAATTGGCAGCATGAGAATTAGCGAGCAGATTGATGCAATGGATATGATGGGTGTAAACTCGGCCAACTATCTTATTCTCCCAAAAATAGCCGCCTCAACTGTTTTTAATCCTCTGCTTATGCTCTTCAGTTTTATGCTTGGGCTGGTTGGAGGGGCTATGATAATTTTGTTTACCGGAATTGTTACTATGAGCCAATATGTTGATGGACTGCACTATGCCTTCAGATCATATTACATATTTTACAGTATGATAAAGATGTCAGTTTTCAGCTTTGTTATTACAAGCATCTCCTCATTCTACGGATACAATGCATCAGGAGGAGCTCTTGGAGTGGGAAGCTCCAGCACAAAAGCTATTGTGGTAAGCTCTGTTATGATTCTTGTGGCAAACCTGGTAATCACTCAATTAATGCTGGGATAGATGATAAAAGTAGAGAGATTAAATAAGTTTTTTGGAGAGAAACAGGTTCTGAAGGATATCTCCGTTGAGTATCAGCCGGGAAAGTGTTCACTCATCATAGGGGCAAGCGGATCCGGAAAGACAGTGTTGTTGAAATCAATAGTAGGCCTTCATAAGCCGGAGAGCGGATCTGTCTGGTATGGAGATATAAACTTCACAACTCTTGACGAGCCGGGAAAAAAGGAGATAAGAAAAGAGATAGGTATGCTTTTCCAGGGTAGCGCCCTCTTTGATTTTGCTACAGTAGAGGAGAATATTCGGTTTCCCATGGACTTTTTTACAAATTGGAGCAGCGAAGAGAAGCTTGAGAGAGTTAATTTCTGTCTTAAAAGGGTAAACCTTTTTAATGTCAACAAATTATTTCCAAATGAACTCTCCGGCGGAATGCAGAAAAGGGTTGGAATAGCAAGGGCAATTGCCCTTAACCCAAAATATCTCTTTTGCGACGAACCAAATTCAGGGCTGGATCCTCACACATCCATTCTTATTGATCAGCTTATACAGGAGATTACTCAGGAGTATAATATAACAACTATTGTAAATACTCACGATATGAACTCTGTTATGGAGATAGGAGATCAGGTCTCTTTTATCCATAAAGGAGAAAAGGTCTGGGAGGGCAGCCGAAATGATATTCTTACGGCTGACAACCCTGACCTTAATGAATTTGTATTTGCCAACAATATGGCTAAACGGATGAAAGAGCTAATGCAGAAATAGTCTGAACCACTATTTTACAGGCTTAACCGATATAATTCTTATATCATTAACCGGTTTGTCTCTTGGGCCTGTTGGTTCTGCTGCAATTTTATCTATTATCTCAATACCACTTACAGTCTCTCCAAATACTGTATACTGACCATCAAGCTGAGCACAGGTAGATGGATCTTCAACAAAATAGAACTGAGAACCGGAAGACTCTCTCTGTGGATTTACCGAATCTGCTCTTCTGGCAGCTGCAATAGCACCTTTTTTGTGTTTGAACTGAGGAAGAATTTCTGCCGGAACAGTGTATCCGGGTCCGCCTGTACCATACCTGTCTGCTGCTGTTGGGTCCTTGGTCAGGGGATCTCCGGTCTGAATCATAAATCCTTTGATTATTCTGTGGAAAAGTATTCCGTTGTAGAAACTTTCAGATGCCAGTTTAACAAAGTTATCTCTGTGCAGAGGGGTCTCTTTATAGAGTTTAATCCTTATTGTTCCTGCAGATGTCTCAATGTCAAATAGTGGCTCCTCGCCTATCTCAGCGGGATTGAATGCTAAATTTGTAGTCATAACCGTAGTATCTTCTTGTTTAATTTGTTCAGATTCCTCTGTCTGTTTTCCTCCTTTGCAGGAAGTTGCCAATAATACTGTAATAATCAGTAGATTGAAAATTATTTTTTTCATAAATTCAAGTTATAAGATTTATACAAAAATTAATACCTTTGTTTGAAGGCAAAATTACCTCAATTACCCCTATTATGCAAGTAAAAAAGATAACCGCCACGCTGCTTGCCGTGCTTATTTCCCTGACTCTGCATTCCCAAAGTGTTGGGCTGGTTCTTAGTGGTGGTGGTGCAAAGGGGCTCTCCCATATAGGCGTTATTAAGGCTCTGGAAGAGAACAATATCCCAATTGATTATGTTGCCGGCACCTCAATGGGAGCTATAGTCGCAGGTCTCTATTCTATAGGTCTGAGTCCTGATGAGATGATTACTCTGTTCAGATCTGATGAGTTTAAATCGTGGCAACAGGGGCAGTCTGAAAAGATGTATGAAACCCATATTTACAGAAGGGATGCTACTCCGGAGCTATTTGGAGCCACATTTAATTTTAGCAGAAAAGAGAAAAAGATAAACTACAACCTGCCAACCAACTTAATCTCTCCGTACCCTATGGATATCGCATTCATCCAGCTCTTTGCATCATCTTCAGCTGCTGCTGAATATGATTTTAACAAGCTAATGGTACCCTTCAGGTGTGTCTCTGCCGATATCGTAAATAAAAAACCTTATGTTCTCAGAAGGGGTGGAATTGGAGAGGCTATAAGGGCATCTATGACCTTCCCCTTTGCCTTCAAACCAATAATGATTGACTCTGTATTGATGTTTGATGGCGGTTTCTACAACAATTTCCCATGGGATGTAATGATCAGGGATTTTAATCCGGACTATATAATAGGTGCCAAATGCTCTACAAATCCCTCTGAGCCGGATACAGATGACCTGCTGGCTCAGCTGGAAAACATGATGATGGTTGAAACCAATTACAACATTCCTCCTGAAAAAGGGGTTCTTATTGATGGGGATTACACAAGCGTTGGTCTGCTGGATTTTGAGATGCTTGATGCAATGGTTCAGAAGGGTTATGATCTGGCAATGAAAAGTATGCCTGAAATTCTGCAGCGGGTAAGAGATAGAAGAAGCGCAAAAGAGCTTTCAGAAAAAAGACTTGCGTTCAGACTTAAGACTCCTCAGCTAATATTTGACAAGATAAAAATTATCCCTGATACTCTCAGAGGCGGGAAAAAGGAGTTTATAATAAACACGCTAACCAATCACAAAAAAGAGCCTGTTAGTTTTGAAATGCTCAAGAGAGGGTACAACAGGGTTGTTGCCTCCGGTTATGTTAACACCTTCTATCCAACAGCAAGGATGAACAGAGACTCTCTTTTTGATATGACTATCAGACTTAGCGAGAGGCCGCCTTTCAGAATTTCAATAGGTGGCAACATCTCCTCATCATCTCTTAATCAGGGGTATATTGGACTTGAATACAGACACTTTAGCCTCTATCCGTGGAAAGTATTCATGGATATGAATCTCGGCAAGTTTTACACCGGGGTCTCACTATCTTTAAGGCAGGACTTTTCAATCAAGCCTTTGCTCTTCTATGAAGCGAGTTTTACTGCTCACAGATTTGATTACTTCAGAGGTAGCCAGACTGAGTCTTACCTTGATAAACTACCTACCAGTATTGAGGAAAATGAGGTTTTCGGAAATATAAAAGTTGGCAGTCCCGTAGATCTGAACAGGAGTATAATTGGTAAGTTCAGTATAACAGCAGGAAGAAACTCATACTCATACTACCTGACAGATAACTTTACCTCTTATGATATTCCTGACAGAACAGGAATTACATATTTCTCACCATCCCTTATTCTGGAAAGAAATACAACAAATTACAGAATTTATCCCACTTCAGGAATTAAACAAAGATTATCACTGGGGTACGCCTATATGTCTGCAAACTATTTTGCAGGAAGCACTTCCGATGAGATAAGATCTGACATTGACATCATAAACAACAGATTAAAGCTGAATATCTATTCAGAGGTTTATCACTCAGTAAACAAGTGGCTAACTATAGGCTCTGTTGCTGAATTGACTATTTCATCAAGGGTAATGCTTGGTGACTATATTTCTACTTTGATAGTCACCCCCTCTTTCCAGCCTACGCCACACAGCAAAACTCTGCTTTTGAAAGGATACAGAGCAAACTCTTTTCTGGCAGTTGGGGTCAACCCTATTTTTCATTTATCTAATTCTGTTTTTATCAGTACTCTCTTTTCATACTTCCAGCCATATAAGTCTCTGATAAAAAACAGTAACGGAACTGCGGGGTTTAGCGGGAGTTTCCCAAGGGGGGATTTTATGAGTAATATTGCAGCTGTATGGCAGTCACCTGTGGGTCCGGTCTCTATCTCTGCCTCCTACTATCCCGGAGCAGATGTAAAGTGGTATCCACAGTTTAATATCGGGCTACTGCTTTTTAAAAACAAATCACTTAACAACTAAAATGAGAGGTTCCATATTACGCAAACTGGCTGGTGAATCGGCAATATACGGGCTTAGCACTGTGCTTGCAAGATTCATAAACTTTCTGTTTGTCCCAATTTATACCACAATGCTTTCTACAGGAAGCTATGGTATTGCAACTGAATTTCTTGCCTATATTGCCATATTGCAGGTTATACTTACACTGGGCCTTGAGACTGGCTGCTTTAACTTTGCCAGTAAGAATAGTGAGCCAAATAAAGTCTTCTCTAATGCACTTATAACCATTGGTGCACTCTCTGCTATCTTCTTTCTTGCCCTAGCTCTGTTCTCAGGCGAGATCTCAGTATGGATGGGTTATAAGGGTTACGGACAGATTATAATTTTCATAGGGAGTATTCTGGCTATTGACTCCTTTACTGCAATACTATTCGCCAGATTAAGGTTTCAGAACAAAGCATACAAATTTGCAATGTTTAAAACCATTAAAATTCTCTCCGAAACTGCATTTAACTTCATCCTCTTCTTTGGTGTTCCCGCCTTTTTTAAAACGCATCCGGATTCAATTCTTGCAGAGTTTATTTCTCTTACTCCGGATTTCACATACATTATTTTTGCAATTTTCCTGAGTGGTATTGTTTCATTGCTGATTTTCATTCCAGATATAGTGGCTCTCAGATTCTCTTTTGACAAAAGACTCTGGAGAGAGATGATGCTCTACTCCCTTCCTCTTATGATCGCAGGTCTCCCGGGGATTATTAACGATACAATTGACAGACCTCTCTTCAGATTCTTTACCCCTGAGGGGCTGGAGTGGAATTCTGAGCTTGGAATTTTTCAGGCCGGAGTTAAAATAGCTGTATTGATGTCGCTATTTATTCAGATGTTCAGGTATGCAGCAGAACCATACTTCTTTAAAAGAGCAGGAGGAGAGAAGTCAAAAGAGGAGTATGCAATGGTGATGGAGCATTTCACAGCATTTACAATGCTGGTTTTCCTGGGTCTTACACTATTTATAGATGTAATTGCGCTTATTATAGGGAAAGATTTCAGGGCAGGGATGGATATAGTCCCGGTTATGCTAATGTCTTATGTTATTCTGGGAATGAACTTTAATGTATCCATGTGGTACAAACTATCGGGAAAAACTAAATATGCAATTTATATAACAGCAGCTGCCCTTCCTGTAACCCTTGCCATTAATATGATTTTTATGCCCCTCTACTCATATCACGCAGCAGCCTGGGCTCATCTGGCAAGCTATGCAGTCATGTTTATACTAAGCGTTTTTATGGGTAGAAAACACTATCCTGTACCATATAACTGGAGACGAATTTTTCTCTTCGTCTCTGCAGGAGTCGCACTCTATCTTATCTCAATCCCCTTTGCAGAGGTCCATCCCCTGTTGAGATACTTTATCCACACCATACTGATTACTATATTCATATTAATATATTTTAAAGTTGAAAAGATAAATATATGGAGGTTAAAATTGTAAACCGCTCAAAAAACGAGCTCCCTCAGTATGCCACAATACACTCGGCAGGAATGGACCTAAGGGCAGACATCAGTGATAGCATTCCAATTCATCCTTTGCAAAGAGTTCTTGTTCCAACCGGTCTCTATATTGAGTTGCCAGAGGGGCACGAGGCTCAGATAAGGCCGAGGAGTGGTCTGGCAGCAAAGCACGGGATAGGTATTGTAAATAGTCCGGGAACAATTGATGCCGATTACAGGGGAGAGATTAAAATAATACTTGTTAATCTCTCTGATCAAGAGTTCATATTAAATCCGGGAGAGAGGATTGCTCAGATGGTTATTGCAAAATATGAGAGAGTTATCCTAAAAGAGGTAGAGGCATTGGGGGAGACAGAGCGTGGCGAAGGGGGATTTGGGTCAACAGGTAAAAAGTAGAGCAATGAATATTAAAGATTTACACTCGTTGTTTCTTGAGTCATCAGGAGTAACAACAGATACACGGGAGATTAAGAAGGGGGCTATCTTTTTCGCCCTGAAGGGGGATAACTTTGATGGTAATGATTATGCACAGAAGGCAGTTGAGCTGGGTGCATCGTGGAGTGTATGCGACCGGAGGGGAGTTGAAGGGGCCAGAATCATCTATGTTAAGGATAGTCTAAAGGCATTACAGGACCTGGCTGCATACCACAGAAGATATATTGGTGTTCCTCTTTTTGCACTTACCGGTACTAATGGTAAGACAACTACAAAAGAGCTTATCTCATCAGTCTTATCAAAGAGGTATAAGGTCCTCTCAACGGCAGGCAACCTAAATAACCACATTGGAGTTCCGTTGACCCTGCTTAAGATGGACAGAGAGACCGAGATAGCCGTTATTGAGATGGGCGCAAGCGCTCCCGGAGAGATAGAGCTTCTTTGTAAAATTGCAACCCCCGATGCCGGACTGATAACAAATGTAGGAAAGGCACACCTGCTGGGCTTTGGATCATTTGATGGTGTAAGACGCACCAAAGGAGAACTGTACGATTATTTAAAAGCATCCTCAGGGACTGCTCTTTATAATTCAGGAAATCCCATTTTGGTTGATATGATAAACGAGCGAAAAGGTTTAAAGATTATCCCATATGGAGCAGAACTGGCCGGGACGTTAATCCTTCCATCATCCCCGGAGAATCCGTTTTTGAGTATGAAAATTGAGGGGGGAAGGGTAATCAAAACAAATATGATTGGCTCATACAACTCAGATAATGTGCTTGCCGCACTGGCTGCAGGGGCTCTCTTTGAGGTTGATAAAGAGGAAGCTGTAAAAGCCATTGAAGAGTATTACCCATCAAATAACAGATCTCAGCTCACCAAAGGAGAGCGTAACACCCTGATAATAGATGCTTACAATGCTAATCCTACCAGTATGAGGGCTGCTTTAGAAAATTTCAAGGATATGGATTGTGAGAAAAAGGGGCTTGTCCTTGGGGATATGCTTGAACTGGGAGAGTTCTCAGATCAGGAGCATCAGGAAATTTTAAAACTAGCACTTGCCATTAACCCTGATATTATCTTTCTTGTGGGGACTGAGTTTGGTAAAGCTCTTTTGAAAATTGCACAGGGCAATCCATATGTTGAACTTTTTGAAAACTCTGAGGCTCTGAGAGAGCGTTTGGAAAAAAGGGAGATGACAGGAATAACTTTTCTTGTAAAAGGGTCAAGAGGAACCAGATTAGAGAGGGCCATCCCTGCTCTTCTATAACATCTTTCTACCTTTTATGTATGGTGCAATATCCCCAAACCTTGGTTTCCCGCCTCTGATAAGGAATGAGAGTACAATAAGACCTCTCATTACTCCTGAAAGTTTGATTACCGATGAGGATTTGCTCCTTTCCAGCCTATGTCTGTTTTGCCTGAACTCTTTGTGAGCCTGGACAACTGCATTATAAAAGCCCTTTTTACCCTGTATGAGAAATATTACAGCTGAGAGTCCATCAAAAATCATCCTGACAACAATAACAGGAAGTAATTTATGCTTGGGGAGATTCTTGTACAGCATATAAAGATTGTTCCTGTAATTTAACATCAGCTTTCTGGGGGAGTTGTTTGGAAGTGTACCCCCTCCAACATGGTAAACTACTGATGATGGGAATACCCAGATTTCAAAACCTGCCAACTGAGCTCTCCAGCAGAGGTCAATCTCCTCCATATGTGCGAAAAAGTTTTCATCAAGGCCGCCTAAATCTTTGTAGAGAGAAGACTTGATCATCATTGCGGCCCCGCTTGCCCAGAAAATTGTTGAGTCACGGTTGTACTGAGCTCTGTCCTTTTCAATATAAGATAGTATCCTCCCCCTGCAAAAAGGATATCCCAGCGAATCTATGAAACCACCAGATGCTCCGGCATACTCAAAAGCATCTTTTTCAAACGCAGACAATATCTTAGGCATTGCGACACCAGCTCCCGGATGGTTGGAAAACCCCTCATGCATTCTTTCAAGCCACCCCGGTGTCACCTCAACATCTGAGTTCAGCAGCACAAAAAAGTCTGCCTGAATTTGTGCAAGAGCTTTATTATACCCTCCGGTAAAACCATAATTTTTTTCAAATCTTATTACTCTTACCGAAGAGTAGTGAAGAGAGATCCATTCAACAGATCCGTCTGTTGAACCGTTATCTGCAACTACTACAAAACTTGAAGGAGATGTTGAATATTTAACAACTCCCGGAAGAAAACGCTCAAGATAGTGCTTTCCGTTCCAGTTAAGGATTACTATGGCTGTTAATGGCAATTTGGCTGATTTTGATGATATGCTGTACAAAAATAGGATTAAAAGCGATATCTCAAACCAATTTCCAGTTTGAACTGAAGAGGTTGCACTGTTCTTATGCTTTTAGGCTGATAATTATAGAAGTAATATGTAAGCATTGGGTCTGCATATAGTCCAATATTCTTACCCAGCAAATACTCAGCTCCAACAGCAACTCCGGCTGACCACTGATAACCTCTTACAGAGTTTGTCTCCACATATGCCAGAGGCCCGTTTACCTTAATTCTCTCTGATAACCCCTTCTCTAGAGTGACTCCGCCTCCCCCGTAGATAGAGAAATTCTTTGATGTTATTATTTTTGAATAGAGATAAAGTGGTATTCCAATGTAGTGCAGAGACTCCTCTTTTTTAAGAGCCTCATTGAATGTCCTCTCCTCAGTTATTGAATATAGCATGGTATAGTTAATTCCTGTAACTGCAAAAAGAGATTTAGTAAGAGGAAGAGAAACCTGAAGCCCTATTGATACCGGCGGAAGATATCTTGTATCGTAAAGCGTCTCCAGGTCATTTCTCTCTCTGGCAAGAGAGGATGAGAGTTCGTTGAAGGTTATATAATCAAAGGTCTGGAGCGCCCTCTCTGTACTTCCGGAAGCAGGCGAGACTGTTGTTGAGAAAGCAATGGTTGGCTTCCCAATGTTAAATCTTCTCTTTTTGACAACTACCTCTTCATCGGATGGCCAAAGCTGAACAGATGGCTCCTTTTTAGTATTCTGAGGTTGTTGTGAGGGCTTATTCTCCTCCGGCAGACTCTGAGGCTCTTGCTCCTCTGCGGGGATTTCAATCTTATCGCTATTATTAGCCGGAGTCTCTGCTCTTCTGTTCTTGGGACTAGCAGTTGTTACCACTTTATCAGCAGCGATTGCGGCAGGAGGCTCTTTCTCGCTTTGAGATTCAGATTCCTGAATAATTATATCAGCCTTCAGCGGAGGATCAAGCGATCTCCAGATTGAATCCTTTCCAATAATTAAAAACAGGGCAACTGCTGCGGCCAGCGCTGCAACAGCTCTGGTTGTTCTGAAAAAAACGACCCTTCTTCTTGCGGAAGATAGTTCGTTTTGAATAGAATCCCAAGACGAAGGGTCAGGAATCTCTTCGTAACTCTCCATCTTATCCTTTATTCGTCTATAAAAATCACTCTCCTTCATTCTGTCTCTTTATCCTTTCCTGAAGCCAAACCCTCGCTCTGCTTAGCTGTGAGCGGGAACTGCCTTCACTTATGTTTAACTCTTTAGCAATCTCCTGGTGGTTATAGCCTTCAATTGCATACATATTGAACACAATTCTGAATCCATCCGGCATTGACGCTATCAACTCCATAAGCTCTTTTGAACTCATTGTCTCCACTGCACCGGGAAAATCGCTTATTTCACCTATGGCATTATCAATCTCCTCTGTGTTTCTAAGTATATCTACTTTTCTCAGAGACATAAGTGCCGTATTCACGAAAATCCTTCTTATCCAACCCTCGAAAGAGCCGGTTCCGCTGTAGCTGTCAATTTTGTTAAAGAGCGTAATGAATCCATCGTGCAGAATATCCTTAGCCCTCTCTCTGTCTCCTGCATAACGCGAGGCGAGGGTGAGCATTCTTGGAGCATATATCTCGTAGAGTTTCCGCTGAGCAGTTGGTTCCCGCTTTATGCAGCCCTCTATCAACTCCTGCTGTGTGGAATATTCTCTTCTTTGGATTCCCATTTCTGTTATTAATAGATGCAAATTAACCATCTTTTGTTGCATTGGCAATGATAATTGGACATTGGATTGATATTTGTAAAGGGATAATTTGATTATTTTTGTAAATCACACTATCACAAATGAGAAGCACCTTGAAAAACAATGCATTAAAACACACATTAACAATACTGTTGATGGCCGTTGCGATTTTTTCGCACAACTCCCTTGATGCAAAAAAAGATAACAGAGAGAGAGATTTTTTATTTATGGAGGGGTTAAGAATGGTTAATCTGGGACAACTCTCAGGGGCAGAAAAGATCTTTACCGAACTTACCTCAAAATTTCCTCAGATGGATGCTGCATATTATAATCTTGCAAATATTCATCTCAAAAAAGGGGATCTTTCAAAGGCTCTAAAATTTACCGAGAAGGCTGTTGCTGCTGATAGTTCTAACTACTGGTACTCTATTCAGCTTGCAAGACTATACTCTGCAATGGGAGATCTCGCAAAATCCACAGAGGTGTATGAATCTGTTAAAAGGAGAAATCCGGCCGGAACAAGTCTCTATATTGAGCTTATAGACATATATGTCAGAGGCAGGGAGTATGACAAAGCACTTCTTACACTGGAGGATATTGAGAAAAGAGGTGGAGTAAACGAAGCTACTGCCCTTACCAGATATAATATAATGGTTAACCAGGGGAAAATGGAATCGGCAATCCAAATGATTGAGGAGGTAGAGAAGAGCTCCCCCTCACCCAGAATATCTTCACTATTGGGAGATTACTACGCCTCTGTGAAGAAGGATACCCTGGCCATGCAATACTACTCGGCAGCTCTTGCTCTTGAACCCGGTTATATTCCGGCAATATTCGGTCTGGCAGAGAGCTACAGGATAAGAGGACAATACGATCTTTACTTCCAGCATATGTTCCCGTTTATGGCAAATTCTGATGTTAATCCGGGAATGAAGGTTGAATATATGAAAGAGATCCTTGCAAATCAGAAATTTGTACAGACTTTTTATCCACAGATTGACACCTTAATGCAAAATTTATATACTGCACATCCTGAAGATAGCCTGGTTGCTTACAATCATGCTGTTTTTCTGGTACAGTCAGCCAGGCCTGAGAAAGGCCTTGATATTCTTAAAGACAACATTAAACGGTATCCGGAAGAGAGAAACCCTCTTCATCAATACCTCTCTCTGCTCTATTATCTTGAAAAATGGGATGAGCTTATAAGTATGAGTGATTCTGCTCTTCTCTCCCATCCGGCAGATATTGAATTTATGCAGCTCAAAGGTATTGGAGAGCTTCAGATGAACAAGACAAGCGATGCCATTGAAACATTTCTCAAAATACTTCCTTTAGCAAAGGGAGATAGCGCATCTACAGTTAGGATTCTCTCAATCCTGGGAGATACTTATTATATGGCCGGAAATAAAAAGGAGTCATACAAATACTACAAAAAGACAATCCGCCTGGAGCCAAATCATGCTCCTGCACTTAATAATTATGCATATTACCTGAGTGAGGAGAATAAACAGCTAAAGAGAGCTCTGGAAATGAGTAAAAGGACAGTTGAGCTGGAGCCGGAGAATTCGACCTACCTGGATACATATGCCTGGATCCTTCATAAACTGGGAAGAAACAGCGAAGCTAAGACCATCCTTAAACAAGCCATGGTATACGGAGGAAACGAAAATGCAGATATACTTGATCACTACGCCGAGGTCCTCTTTGCTCTCGGAGAAAAAGATCTTGCTTATATATACTGGGGGCAGGCCCATAAACTCGATCCATCGCTCGATATTGCAGCAAAAGTTGAGAAAATTAAATCCGGTAAAAGATGAGACCTCTCTTTAAAGTAGTTTTTATGGTTGTTCTAATATCTTTTTCTGTTATTGCGACAGGCCAGAGCATTGAGGAGCAGGAGCTTAAAAAGAGGCAAATTGAAGAGGAGATTGCTTTTCTTGACAGTCAGTTATCTACCACAAAGAAAAAGCAGGCTGATAATACCAAAGAGCTTAATTTCATCCGAAGAAAAATTTCAAACAGGAAGAGACTTCTTAGTCAGATTGAGAATGAGATCCTGACAATCAATAAAGAGATGACGCAAAGTGAGGGGGAGATCAACAGATTGAACAGAGATCTTGCGCAGCTTAAAAAGGAGTACTCAAAGCTTATCTATGAGGCCTACAAACACAGAGATCAGGCATCATGGATGATGTATGTGCTTGCAAGCAATACTATTGATCAGGGCTATAAAAGATGGGTGTTTTTTAAGGATTTTAATAATTCAATGCAGGAGAGAGCTTCCAGAATCAAGGCTACATCTGAAGAGATAAGCAACAAGGTAGATGCTTTGGAAAAAATGAAGGAGAAGTCAATAAAAAGTCAGGAGCAGAGAAGCAGTGAATATAAAAAGCTTCAGACTGATGAAAAGGGGGCCCGTCAGACAATATCACAACTCTCAAGACAGGAGAAGCAATTCAGGGCTCAGCTTGATTCAAAAAGGAGAGAGGTAGAGCGGCTTAACCGTGAAATAGAGAGGATTCTTGCCGAGGCAATGAAGGCAAAGGAAAGTCCTGATTTTAAGGAGAGTGTTGCAGAGAGGAAGCTATCTGATAATTTTGAACTCAACAAAGGGAAACTACCCTGGCCGGTTAAGAGAGGTGCTGTTGTAGAGGAGTTTGGTCAACACAACCACCCGGTTTTTAAAAATGTTAAACTCCCCTTCAACAACGGAGTAAACATTGCAACCGACAAAGGGGCTGAGGTGTTTTGTGTTTTTGATGGTGTGGTAAAACAGGTCCTGGTTATGCCCGGATATAACCAGTGTGTACTTGTTCAGCATGGTAGTTTTTACACTTTCTACTGTAAACTTGATAAGGTTACAGTTAAGGCCGGCGAGAAGCTTAAAACGGGACAAGCAATGGGAGCCCTTGCTGCTTCAGATGAGAATGGATCAGTAATTCATTTTCAGCTTTGGCACGGCACAAACAAACAGAATCCGGAGCTTTGGATCAGTAAATAAAACTGCTCCCGCCAATAAACTCTCTCATTACAGATGTAGGCGGAATATTGGTCATCTCTGATGGCTGAAGCTCTACAATATATGAGAGAAACTTAAGTAATCTCATGCTCTCTGTTGAGGCAGGTGAATTAGCCGGAATTCTTCTCAGCAATGGTTCTGCAAAATATTTTAAAAGAGGTAATTCATAAATAAGCGCAGAGTTAAACATTATATCTGCGTTCTCCTGGAATGGAAATATATTGCTTATTTCACCTCTTCTTACACTTGGCCATCTGAGTATAGTAGCTTCAGGACTTGCTCCTCTGTACTGACTGTCTCTTACCATTCTTCTAATAAGACGGCTGTCAGATGTAGATATATTGTTATTCTCGTCTAATGAAAGAGAGGTCAGGGCGCTGGCATAAATTTTATATACTCTGTCTGCAGGAATATGATTTGTAAGGGCAGGATTAAGTCCGTGAATTCCCTCCATTATCAGAATATCCTTCTCTCCCAGGGTTAGTTTATCTCCGGGAAAAACTCTTTTGCCCTGAGCAAAATCAAATTTTGGAAGTTCAATGGTCTTGCCCTCAAAAAGTTCGTTGAGTTGCTGATTAAGAAACTCTGTATCCATTGCTCCCAGAGATTCAAAATCAAAATTGCCATCTTTATCCCTTGGTGTTCTCTCTCTGTCTACAAAGTAGTTATCCATCTCAATTACTACAGGATTTAACCCGAGCACCTTCGCCTGCAGAGCAACTCTTTTTGAAGTGGTGGTTTTTCCGCTGCTTGAGGGTCCGGCAATAAGCACCAGCTTAACCTTATCCCTCCTCTTATATATTTCATCAGCTATAGCAGCATATTTTCTCTCGTGAAGACCCTCTGAAATCTGAATCAGCTCCCTTGCCTTTCCCATTTTTATCGCACTGTTGAGGGCGCCAA
Source organism: Bacteroidales bacterium MB20-C3-3 (assembly GCA_035609245.1). Classification (NCBI taxonomy): domain Bacteria; kingdom Pseudomonadati; phylum Bacteroidota; class Bacteroidia; order Bacteroidales; species Bacteroidales bacterium MB20-C3-3. Next base: position 1,302,811 of record CP141202.1, read on the forward strand.
CTCCGCTTACACCTAAAATACTGCACCAGTTTGAGTACTCTTTAAAAACATCAAAAAGTTTATACTGGTAAGGAGTTTTGACTATTTTATCAGGATTTGACGGGTTTGGAGTTCTAATGAGGAAACCTCTGCTGAAGAAGTCCAGATCCCAGGCCTGGATTACTCCGGTGGATGGGACAAGTGGTCCGTAATAATGATCAGGATATCCGTCAAGGAAATATACAGTAGTGAAGAATTTGCCCCTCAGCTCGTGAAGCAGAGCCTTCTCCGGACGCCTGTTCTGCCTGAACATCTTTATTGCCTCTTCTGTCTTAATCTTGTGTCTGGTAAATGGCAAATCAGCATTAATTATCTGTTGAACTCTGTATTTAAGAGCTTTAACCTCCTCATCACTTAGTGGTATCTCTTTAGGAGTACCATCTTCATCTCTCTGCAAATCTCTTATCTCTGCATACATCCCGTTTTGCAGGTTATAATCAATAACAAGTGAGTATTGTGGGTAGAGATCTGCAACAGCCTTTTGAACAATAAAATTAAGGGAGCGACTGTAGGTTCTCTGCCCATCTGTGTGTGAGTAATCAATAAACCTTATATTGTTCTCAACATATATCTGGAAACTTAGCTCTTTAAGCTGATTATCAACAATAGCAGCCAGAACAGGTTGATCAGGTATATATCCTGTTCTCTCCAGCAATTCGCTAAGAGTGGTTCCCGGTTCACAATCAATTATTGAATTAATATTCTCGCAATAAACTTTAATGTTTGCCATTTCGTTATTTTTTTGACCTAAAGATATCGGCCTGTTACTGATTCTTCAATTTTCTTAATCTCCTCAGGAGTTCCTTGTGCAACTATTCTGCCGCCTCCCGAGCCACCCTCGGGCCCCATATCAAATATATAATCAACTGACCGGAGCACATCCAGGTTATGTTCAATAATAATTACTGTATTCCCCTTATCAGTAAGTCTCTGGAGAACTCCAAGCAGGACCCTTATATCCTCAAAATGTAAGCCGGTTGTAGGCTCATCCAGAATATAAAGGGTATTTCCTGTATCCTTTTTTGCAAGTTCTGCAGCTAGCTTAACTCTCTGGCTCTCCCCTCCAGACAGGGTTGTTGCAGATTGACCCAGGGTAACATAGCCAAGACCCACCTCATCCAAAGCTCTAAGTTTTTGCACTATAGATGGAATATTTTCAAAGAACTCCACAGCCTGACTTATAGTCATATCAAGGATATCACTTATTGATTTCCCCTTGTATTTTACGGCAAGTGTGTCCTGAGTGTACCTTTTGCCATTACAGCTTTTGCAATGAACATAGACTGCGGGCAGAAAATTCATCTCTATTGTCTGGAGACCGGCACCCTTACAATCCTCACATCTTCCACCTTTAACATTAAATGAGAATCTGCCCGGCTTAAAGCCTCTGATTTTAGCATCAGGAGTTTCAGTGAGCAACTTCCTGATGTCGGAAAAGAGATTGGTATAGGTAGCAGGATTACTCCTTGGAGATCTCCCAATGGGAGCCTGATCTATCTCAACAATCTTGTCTATATTGTTAATTCCCTCTACCGAATCATATGGCAGTGGTGTGTATAAAGAGTGGAAATAGTGGTTGCTTATTACAGGCATTAGTGTCTCATTTATCAATGAAGATTTCCCGCTGCCGCTGACACCACTTACCCCAATAAAGCATCCCAGTGGAATTTTTATATCTACATTTTTAAGGTTGTTTCCCCTTGCTCCCCTGATCTCCAGGAAAAGGCCATTACCCTCTCTCCTGCTCCTTGGAACAGGGATAGTTCTGATCTTTTTCAGATATTCAATACTTAAACTATTTGTTGCAATAGCATCACTGACATCCATTTTTGTTATCTCATCCGGCGTTCCTGAAAAGAGCAGACGACCACCCTTATCTCCGGCACCGGGCCCCAGATCAATAAGCCAGTCTGAACTATTCATCATCTCCTCATCGTGCTCAACGACAATTATGGAGTTCCCCTCATCCCTGAGTCTTCTCAGTGAATTTATCAGCTTAATATTATCTCTCTGATGAAGCCCTATACTTGGTTCATCCAGTATATAGAGAACATTTACAAGTTTAGAGCCTATCTGTGTGGCCAGTCTGATTCGCTGACTCTCCCCTCCGCTAAGGCTTCTGGTAGATCTTGAGAGCGAAAGGTAACTGAGACCTACGTCCAGAAGGAATTGAGTGCGCTCCCTGAGTTCCTTAAGAATGTCCCTTGCAATAGCTTTTTGTCTGGCCGATAGTCTCTCCTCTATGGTGCACAGCCAGTTGTGAAGTTGCTGAAGATCCATCTCCGAGACTTCACTGATATTTAGTCCGTCAATTTTAAAGTGCAGTGACTCCTCTTTAAGCCTTGTGCCATTGCAGAGCGGGCATAGAATCTCCTCTGTAAAGCGCTCTTTTTTCACAATAAGCTCTTCACTATCCCGCTCCTCCTTTTCAATCATTGAGATTATCCCCGGAAAACTCATCATCTGAGAAAGCGCAGGTGTTGATCCTACACGGAATAATTCATCTGAGCCATATATAATTATGTTCAGAGCATCCTCCTGTATATCCTTAACAGGTTCGTGAAGAGAAAATCCATACTTCTTTGAAACAGCCTCAATCTGGGCAAAAACCATATTGTTCTTAAAAGAGCCAATGGGCGTTATGGCTCCCGCTGCTATTGACCTGGAATCATCGGGAATAATCTTTGATATATCCGCTTTGGAAATCATTCCCAACCCCTTGCAATGCGGACAGGCCCCCTGAGGTGAGTTGAATGAGAATGTGTGCGGAGCCGGCTCCGGATATGAGATTCCACTCTCAGGGCACATCAGGTGTTTACTTAAATGCCTTACAGCTCCGCTTTCAGTATCCAGAACTGAGAGAGCTCCCTTGCCGTGATGAAGGGCAGAAATCACAGATTCTCTGACTCTCTTTTCTGATCCGGGAGCGGGAATAATCTTATCAACTACCAGCTCTATGTAATGAGCCTTATACCTGTCAAGAGGCTGCAATGTAACAAGCTCTTTTATCTCTCCGTCCACCCTCATCTGCACAAAACCTCTCTTTATGTAGAGGTCAAAAAGTTCCCTGTAGTGACCCTTCCTCCCCTTAACCAGAGGTGACAATAAAATTGCCTTTTTCCCGGAATAGTCCCCCATTATCAGGTTAACAATCTGCTCATCTGTGTACCTTATCATCTCAAGTCCGGTTGCAGGAGAGTAGGCATTTGAGGCTCTTGCGTATAAAAGCCTTAAAAAATCATATATCTCAGTAATTGTTCCGACTGTAGATCTGGGATTTCTCCCGGTAGTCTTCTGCTCTATGGCAATGATTGGGCTGAGGCCATCAATTGAATCTACATCCGGCCTCTCCAGAGATCCAATAAATTGTCTGGCGTATGCCGACAGAGTCTCCATATACCGTCTCTGCCCCTCGGCATAAATTGTATCAAAAGCAAGAGAAGATTTTCCACTGCCACTAAGACCTGTTATTACAACAAGCTTGTGTCTGGGAATTGTAACATCTACACCTCTCAGATTGTGAACCCTTGCTCCTCTTACCTCAATATCGCTCATTTTAAGGATGTGATTACTGCTCACGGTAACCCTCTGCAGGGACCTTGACTACATAGGTTCTGCCTGGTTTGTTTTCTAACTTGTTTGCTCGGATCCACTGGTTGTACATCTTGAGCAATTTAAAATTTGTATTGTGCTTTGATGCAAAATCACTCCAGTTATCAACTCTGCCTTTTACTGTTATTTCACTATATTCAAGTGGTTTAAAAAGGTCATCCTTACCAATGTAAAAACCAAAAGCTCGTGGATCTTCCAGTAAAATTTTGAACGCAAGTGCTCTGTATACATATCTTCCTGTCTCCTCAGGAAACTGAGTGTCATAATAGTTGTTCTGGGACTGGATTTTCATCCTGTATCTCACATTACTCATTCCAATGTTAAAAGAGGCGGCAGCCATTGTCCAGGAACCAAATTCGGCAAAAGCCTTTTTAAAATAGGCCGCAGCGGCCCTGGTAGATTTCTCAATATTATACCTCTCGTCCACCTCGGCATCAACAATAAGTCCGTACTCCTTTGCTGTCCCTGCAAGAAATTGCCAATATCCCCCTGCGTTGGCAGGTGAAACAACCGGCTGGAGGCCGCTCTCTGCAATGCACAGATAGTAGAAATCCTCGTGAAGACCCTCCTCTTTAAGAATCTTTACTATTTCATCCCTGTATCTGTTGTTCAACTGGATAATATAAGTAATACTTGCGTGCCAGTAAGAGATTACCATCAACTCTCTCTGTAATGACTCTTTAACATCAAAGTAGTTAAGAGGTACATCCTCCCCTGCAAAAGATAGTTTTTTGGGAATTGCAGGTATCTTAACAACCTGCTCAACCTGAAGAGCATCTCCATCCGCGGCCGTTGCAGAACTATTACCTGCGCCGGTGCAAAAAGCCAGTAAAGGAATGAGTAGTGTTAATTTTAATCTCATAATAAATTCTTTAATTCTATTCATATCTAAGAAACGGATTGCTTGCAATCTCCTCACTTATAGTAGTAGCAGGACCATGTCCGGGATAGACTTTATAATCACCTCCTAAGGTGATTACCTTATTCAGAAGGCTATCCATAAGCTGCTCATAATCACCCCCGGGCAGATCTGTTCTGCCAATACTGCCAGCAAAAAGAGAGTCTCCTGTTATCACAAATTTGTCATCATCAGATACCAGACAAATACCACCCTGGGAGTGGCCGGGAGTGTGAATTACTCTGATTTTACTGCTTCCAAATTCTATTTGATCACCATCTTTTAAATCGATGGTATTTACAGGGGGCTGTTCAATTTTATAACCGAACATCTCTGTGTACTGTTTAGCCCTTTCTATGTGATGTTTGTCATCAATATGAATATATGCAGGCACTCCCCATTTAGAGACGACAAAGGCATTACCCATTATATGGTCAAAATGGCCGTGGGTATTGACAAGCTTTACAGGATGAAGATTATTTTGCTCAATAAATTTCACAAGTCTCTCTTGCTCATTTTCTGTATAGCAACCCGGATCTACTATTACACACTCTCCTGATTCATCCCATAGCAGATAGCTACACTCTCTCAGGTCATTAAAGTAAAAAGATTTAATCTGTATCATAATTTTCAGTTTTATACTATTGCTCGGTACCCTCCAACATAGGAACAAATTTAAACTCACCATGTTCACTTAAAGAGTACTCTGTTTCACTCTTTCTCTCAATTACACTCATCACCTGGGTCCCATTCCCAACAGGTATAACCATTTTACCCCCAATTTCAAGTTGCTCCAGCAGAGTTTTGGGAATTTCAGGGGCTCCGCAAGTAACAAGTATTCCCTTAAATGGTGCAAATTTGGGTAATCCTGCAAATCCATCTCCAAAAAAAAGGTTTGGAGTGTGATAATCAAGTCTTATAAGATTTTTTTGAGCAAGCTGATAGAGTGACCTCTGCCTCTCAATACTAAAGACTCTGTATCCCAACTCAGAGAGCACGGCTGTCTGATATGCGCACCCTGTTCCTATCTCCAGAACCTTGTCCCATTTTGAGAGTTGAAGAAGCTCTGTCTGCATGGCAACAGTGAATGGCTGCGAAATTGTCTGACCGGCTCCAATAGGGAGCGGCTTATCCTGATATGCCAGATTATCAAGCCCGTATTCAAGGAACATATGTCTTGGCACGCGTCCCATTGCTTCCAAAATCTCCCTTCTGAACTGATACTTTGAGGAAAGATGTTCTATCAGTTGCTTCCTCCTGCCTCTATGTTGTAATGTGTCTAACATTCCACAAAATTACTAAAATCTTTTCTTAATTTTGCAGAAGCATTCAGTACCAACCTACACTTAAAGAGAGCATCATGCACATAGCTATAGCAGGAAACATCGGAAGCGGAAAAACAACTTTAACCAGACTACTATCAAAGCATTACGGGTGGGAACCAAAATATGAAGAGGTTGATAACAACCCCTATCTTTCTGATTTCTATCACGATATGCAAAGGTGGTCATTCAATTTGCAAATCTATTTTCTGAAGGAGAGATTTAAGGGTTTGGTTGAGATTGAGAGGAGTGGTATTAATGTAGTTCAGGACAGAACAATTTACGAAGATGCACGCATATTTGCTCCTAATCTTCACGCTATGGGACTTATGTCAAGCAGAGATTTTGAAAATTACAACTCGCTCTTTGATTTGATGCTCTCTCTTGTAAAGCCACCTGAATTACTTATCTATCTAAGATCTTCTATCCCTAATCTTGTTTCTCAGATTCACAAAAGAGGAAGGGATTATGAGAGCGGAATCAGAATTGATTACCTCTCCGGACTAAACGAAAGGTATGAAAAATGGATCTCTGAATACAAAGACGGAAAAATTCTGATCATTGATGTTGATGAGAATAAATTTGAAGATAAGCTTGAAGATTTGAGTAATGTAATCGATAAGATTGACGCAAGACTCAACGGACTCTTCTAAATCTGCTTTTACTGAAGCAAGCCGGTATGCTCCCTGATCTGCTGTTTTGCATGTTTCCAGCGTGGAATATCAATCTTTGGCCCAATTACCTCTACAACTTTTGCCGCAACAATAGAGCCAACATCTCCACACTCTTTTAAGGAGAGTCCGTGTGAATGGGCAAACAAAAAACCTGCCGCATAGATATCTCCAGCTCCTGTTGCATCTATTGTATCTGCCGGCCAAGCCTCAATATAGTGATAATCATCTCCGCTTTTAACCATTGAGCCATCTTTGCCTATCTTAACAATTGCAATTTTACAAATTTTTGCAATTTCATCAAGAGCCTCCCTTGGGGGCTTTTTAGCAAATACCTCTGCCTCTGTCTCATTTGCAAAAACAATATCTACATAGTGTTCAATAATGTCGTGAAGAAATGCATCATTGCTCTCTACTACATTGTAGCTTGCCATATCCAGTGATATTATCATACCCTCCTCCTTTGCAAGTTCAACGGCTCTTCTCACAAGCTCTTGATTCTGCACAAGATACCCTTCAATATGAAAATAATCATACCCTTTAAACATTTCAGCGGTGAGGTCCTCCGGAACAAGCTCAATGGCAGCGCCAAGATATACGGCAAAAGTCCTCTCAGCATTAGGAGCAGTAATAAAAACCATTGCACGCCCGGAGGCTGCCTTTCCCTTAAGCAGAGTAGAGCTGATACCGTTCCTTGCCTGATCTGACTTAAACAATGATCCCAGTTCGTCTGCTCCTACCTTTCCAATAAACGAAGATGGCATTCCAAGAACAGCAGTACCTGCAATAGTATTAGCTGAAGAGCCTCCGGCTACCAGCTGAACCCCCATTGTTCTTAGTCTTTGCCAGATTTTATCACCTGTTTCACGATCTACATGTTGCATACTGCCCTTTGGCAGATGGTAGTGATCAAGTAAAGAGTCATCCTCCAATACAGCAAGGATGTCAGTTAGAGCATTGCCTATTCCTAATATTGATTTCATCCCCGCAAAGTTCATATTTTTTTGTAGGTTTGCAAAAAATAATACTTAATGACCTTATCTGACTCCCGACCAGATTATTCAGGGAAAATTTTTTCCGTTTTAAAGTATGTCATACTTCTTTTTTTGGCTGGAACCCTGCTGTGGTTTTCATTCCGGGAGGTTGAGTGGAGTTCCTTTGCAGAGGGGTTCAGATCTGCAGACTTCAGGTGGATTGGTCTCTCAATGGTAATTAGCGTTCTGGCTTTTTTGATAAGGGCTCTCAGATGGAGATTGATTATGCTCCCACTTGGTAACAGAGTAACCCGAATGGACTCCTGGCATGGGATTAATGTAGGTTACATAACAAATTTTGCACTCCCAAGAGCAGGCGAACTGGCGAGATGCGGAGTGATTACAAGAAGAACAGGAGTGCCATTTGAAACTGTTGCCGGAACAGTTGTACTAGAGAGAAGCATTGATATGCTCTCCCTTATTTTAGTATCAGCAGGAGTCATGATTTTCTTCTGGGATAGTTTTGGTGGTTTCATTGACAAACAGATTATCTCATCACTTGAGGATAAATTTTCCTCTGAATTATTATTGATTGGGTTGGTTTTTCTTTTAGCAGTTGTCCTGTTTTTGTATATAGTCTGGAGATACAGAAAGAGTCATCCGGTATTTGCAAAAATTATAAGCATAGTTAAGGGGATTCTTCAGGGTCTCTCCTCCGGTTTTAAAATGAAGCAGAAGTGGTCTTTTATAGTTTATACCATTATGCTGTGGGTATGCTATTGGTTAATGAGTTACACAACAATACTATCATTCTCAGGCAGCGGAATGGAGCTGGGTCCTAAAGATGCTCTTTTTTTGATGATGGTTGGCAGTTTTGGATGGGTTATTCCCGTTCAGGGAGGAATAGGGGCATATCACTTGATAATATCACTCGCACTATATACAGTATATGGGATTTCTCAAACTACAGGAGTAATATTCGCAACAATATCACACGGCTCCCAGGCCATAACGATGCTACTTTTTGGCGCAATTTCACTCCTTTCTATAACAATAAGAAAATGAAAAATCACCTTCTCTACCTACTCTTTATAATTACTTTCTTTTCCAAATCAGAGCAAGTTTACAGCACCCCACAGGATCAAGAGAGAGCAGGCACAGGAATAAACCTTGTAATTGCTTCATATAATCCTGATACAAAAAGGATGAGCGATTTTGTAAATGCATTCCAGAACACTCTTCTTGCAAAGAATCCATCAAATAAGGTTATGCTGCAGGATATGGGATTTAAGAATTTTCAGACAGAGTCTCATTTATGGTGTGATCAGCTTAAAGAGGTCCTCTCCGGATATGAAAAGGGAGATTTAAGATCAGTGGTTTTTTTGGGACAGGAGGCCTGGGCTTCATATCTAACCCTGTCAATCAAAGACTCCCAATTTGCAGCACTTATGAAGGATATTCCCACTTTTGCTGCATTCGCCAGCCTTAACGGGATTGAAATTCCAAAAGACTCTGTTACTACATACTGGGACCCTGTTTCAATTTCTGTAACGGACCAAAAAGAGTATATAGGCTACTCCGGTGGTTATCTTAATGTATACGATTTCAGCAAAAACATAGGGTTGATAAAGACCTTCTTTCCTAATGTCAGTACCATTGCCCTCCTTACTGACAATACATATGGAGGGGCATCCATTAAATCACTTGTAAAAACTGAATCCAGACTATATCCGGAAATTGATTTTCACTATCTGGACGGGAGGTTATTTACTGAAGAGGAGGTGACTCGTCAAATTGATGCACTACCTGAAAACAGCGTTATACTGCTTGGCACATGGAGAGTTAACAAAAAGGGGCAATATTTTCTTGGAAATTCACTTCAGAATATCATTAGCGGAAGAGTTGAGCTACCAGTCTTTTCTCTGACAGGGCTGGGTTTAGGCAGCCTTGCACTTGGTGGATACATACCTGAGTATAATACAGATCCAAAAGAGATTGCAAGACAAATTGATCAGTTCTATATTGGCAATAAAGATGAGATCAGGTTTATTCATAATGAGAGCACTTACAGCTTTGATCAGAGAAAACTTACCCAGATGGGGGTACAGAATTATCAGCTCCCGGCAAACAGCGTAATAACAGACAGCGAAGATCCTCAGTTAAAACAGTACAAACAATTCTTATATCTTGCAGTAATTGCAGTAATTATTTTAATTTCACTTGTAATATTTCTGGCAATCATTTATACAAAAAACAGAAATCTAAGGAGAACTTTAGAGAAAAACGAGAAGGAGATTCTTGAAGCTAAAGAGAGAGCAGAAGAGGGCGATAAATTAAAATCTGCATTCCTCGCAAATATGAGTCACGAGATCAGAACTCCGCTAAATGCGATTGTAGGCTTCTCTCAACTTATGAGCGAGGAGAGTTGTGCAAAAGAGGACAGGATAAGTTACAGCAGCGTTATTGCTCAAAATTCAGAGATGCTTCTCACCCTGATTTCAGACATCCTTGACATCTCCAAGATGGATACCGGCAAATTTGAACTGGATATAAGAGAAGTGAATCTTAAAGAACTCTGCAACAGGATATTTCAGACAACCACACACCTTAAGAGAGAGGGTGTTGAGTATATCTGCAAACCTCATCAGGGAGAGGTTATACTAAAAACAGATCTTCACAGGATATCACAGGTACTTATAAACCTTATTACAAACTCAAACAAGTTCACCGAGAAGGGCTCAATTACTTTAGGATACGAACTCAGGCCTGAGAAGGGAGATGTTCTCTTTACTGTCACAGATACCGGGAGAGGTATTCCTGCGGAAAAACACTCCAGACTATTTGCAAGGTTTGAAAAGCTTGATGAATATACACAGGGAGCCGGACTTGGCCTTGCCATATCTAAGCAGATTGTAACCAGATTAGGCGGGAAAATATGGATAGATCCTGACTATACCAACGGTGCCAGATTTTGTTTCACCCATCCTCTTTAAAAATAAATCAAAATGAAAAGATTCCTGATAGTAATCATAACCATTTTATTATTTTCCGAACTCTCCGCTCAGGAGAAAAAAAACCTGGAATTTTCTGCAGAAGTTGGTTTAATTAAAGGAGTAGGTGCACAAAGGCACGATGTTGCACTTGCAGCTCTTAACCTTGATTTCAGACTATCTAACCTATCCCTGGTGGGAATTGGAGCAGGGGCCGGAGTAACGGATGGCACATTTGATAAAATAATATTCCCCCTCTATTTGAGGATGAAACTCTATTTTCTTGAATCTAAAGTATCTCCCTTTTTCCTGATGAACATAGGATACACATTTAGTTCTGAACACAAACCCGGGGATGGATTTGGAGTTATGTTTGCACCCTATATAGGTGCTGATTTCAGTTACTTTAAAAGAAGTGCTCTTTATGCAATGATAGGCACTAACAATCAGAGCCATGTGGTTTTTAACGAATTAAACATTAGCTCAAGATATATTAATAAGTTCCTCTGGGGGCCTGAAATCCGCATCGGCTATAGGTTCTGATTTGGTAAAACCATTTATTTTTCATATATTGCTTCATAACATCATTAAACTTGAGCATATTTATGAAAAAGTACATCTTCTTTACTTGTGATGGATCTACTATGGATCCTGACGGAAATGACACTGAAAATTGCCAGATACTTGGTTGGGCAGAGGGGAGTGATGAGCAGGAGGCCTTCCTCAATTTCAAAAATGAATATAAATTTGTAAATAGTTACGAAAAAGTTCAGTGTCAGGAATTGGCAAGTGAAAAAATATACAGACTGATCTGATAATACATGGAAAATTTTCTAGTTGATTTCTTTTGGGGTAACAATAGTGTTGCCTCCCTGGCTTCTTTATGGATAGTAGTGATGCTCTCAGTTGCTGCTCTTTGCTTTGTAGTCTCTGAATTATCTCAAAATTACAGCCAGGTAGACAAATTATGGAGTTTAATGCCCCCAATCTACGGGATAATTACTCTTGCATTTTTCCCGGATTCCGGAAGAGTCCTTATTATGACAATTCTTGCAATAGCCTGGGGAGCCAGGTTAACCTGGAACTTTGCCAGAAAGGGAGGCTACAGCATTATCCCATGGCAGGGAGACGAAGACTACAGATGGGGAGTGCTGAGAGAAAAACCGCTACTAAAAGGGAGAGTAAGATTCAGCCTTTTTAATCTTCTATTTATATCCTTTTACCAGCAGCTCCTGATAATGCTATTCTCAACTCCGTTGCTTGTCGCTGCGTCATATCCGGACAAACCTCTTGGCTGGATTGATATATTGGCTGCCCTTCTGGTTATTGGATTCCTCACACTGGAGACTATCGCAGACAACCAGCTGTTCAATTTCCAAAAACAGAAAAAAGGCATCGCAGAAAAAGATGGTAAATTTGAAAAATCTCACAAATCGGGATTTATGCAAGATGGCCTTTTTTCAATTTCAAGGCACCCTAACTGGCTGGGAGAACAATCTGTATGGGTTTGTTTTTATATGTTTAGCATTTCGGCATCCGGTTTAATAATTAACTGGAGCATAGTAGGTGCTATTCTTCTTGTCCTGCTTTTCCAGGGGAGCGCATGGATTACTGAAGGTATAAGTAAGGGGAAATATCCAGATTACCATAATTACATAAAATCAGTACCAAAATTCCTCCCAAGGCTCTTTAGAATGTAGATGACAAAGGTTGCTTACAGAGTTATTATTCTTACTTTTTCCCTGCTGCTCCTTACACTTCCACAGGTTAGGGGTGAGCTTCGCAAGGGGGAGAGTGTACAGCCACATACAGACACTATCTTTGAGCTCTCCATTTTTGTCATACCCTCACACAGACCCCTGGACTGGACATCTCCATCTTCAATTCTGCGATCTACAGTAAATAGTTTTATGGAGGCCTCCTTTAGCAGAAAACTATATTCGATAGGCCATCTGTTCATAGAACTCAACAATCCGGAGGGGATCCCATTAATCAGAACATCTATTGCAAGCAAAGAGCCATCTGAACAGAGGGCTATGGTTCTTAAGGAGAAAATCGGTCTTGCTATGCTGGGGGCTCCTGTTAAGGGCAGGATGGAGAGCATGGAGGAGCTGGAGACAAAAATTAACCGATTCGCAAAAAAAAAGAAAATCTCTTTTATCTCATATAAAATTTTACCTGCTGCTGCAGAGAGAGTTATTAATTTTGTTAAAGCTTTCACATCAAGAGATTCAGCTGGTTTTAGCCAGTCCGACAGATACGGCGGGGCATTCTGGCCAAGATTCAAAGGAGAGGGGGCAGGATGCAGTGCCTTTGGAATGGCAGCATTGGAATTAACCGGTGCCAGGATAGATTACCCTGACTGGTATGTTAAGGTACAGGTTCCATATGATCTCGTGGGAGGCAAATATAATAATGGCAATAAAATCAGGCCAAGAGATATACTACAAAGAAAATACTGGTATAAGGGATCAGGCATTGAAAACGAGGACTATTATACACATTTCATATACGACCCCAGTTATATATACAACTGGATCTTGAATCAGCTTTCAGCAGACCATTTGCCGGAAGGATTTACCAAAAGCACAAAAACCTCCAAAAATGGCAGGGTGATTGAAGGGTTATCCTTTGACGCTACCAACATTAAAACTCCCTCCGAACCCATTTTTAAAGAGAGAGCCTACCCCTCCATCTTTGCACACTAAAATCCGGGCTTTATGAAAATAATATCTCTGAGAAGTACATGGGTGCTTTTGTCAGTCATTTGTTTTATAAGTGTTTCAGGAACAAGTATTAATAAAGTTCAGGATACATTAAAAGCAAATGAACTTATACTCTACACTGTTCCATCTTATATTCCGCTTGACTGGAGCTCCCCCTCCTCTTTGATGGAGACCTCAATAGATAGTTTTATATACTCCCGATTCTCAAAAAAATCGTATTCAATAGGGCATATGATTATTGTTCTTAACTCCCCTCTGGCAGACTCATCAGTTAAAATGGCTATGAGGTCAACATCAAACCGGGAAAAAATTAATCTGTTTATTAAAGATGGTGTTGGGATGGGTATCCTGGGTGCTCCTATGCAGGGAAGACTTGAAACCTCAGGGGAGATAGATGAATTCCTTTTATTGTATCAACAGAGAGAGAGCAGAAAGATCTCATTTTTGAGATATGTACTAAACGAAAAATCAACCTCACGAGTCATTGAGTTTTTAAATTTATATTCAGGAAAATCCAAAGAGGAGTACCAACCATACAAACTCTACGGAGGAGTCTTCTGGCCCCGGTATGAAAACGAGGGAGCAGGCTGCTCAGCCTTTGCCATAGCCACTCTTGAGGTAGCAGGAATCTCTGTTGATAATCCGGAGTGGTATATTTCAGTAAACATCCCGGGGGATATTGTAGGGGGTCCTTTTAACAACGGAAGAAGGGTAAAAGGCGTTGATATTGAATATGCTAAAGAGTGGCATAACGGTGATGGTATTCCTGAGAAAGATTTCTTTCCTTACAAAGTTTACGACCCCTCAAAAATCTACAATTGGATAAATACAATTTTCTCTAAAGGATCAGAAAAATACAAACCATATTCTATTGGAAGGATAAAAGGTTTGACATGTGATGCAAGGGAGATAATTCCGGATATGAATGAGCCGATCATTTTAAAAAGGGAGCAACCATCTTGTTTTGTGACTGTTTTAAAGGAGAGAGTCAAATAGTTGCATATTTACAATTTTATAGTACCTTTGCGCCCCTAATGACATTCGATAATCTTGAAATTATAGAGCCTCTATTGAGAGCTCTTAATCATGAGGGGTATTCTACCCCCACACCCATTCAGCAACAGGCTATTCCGGTAATTCTAAATAACCACGATGTACTAGGTTGCGCACAGACAGGCACCGGCAAGACGGCTGCATTCTCCATTCCTATTCTTCAGAATATTTACAAGGCTACAACAAAAGGCCAGAGAAGAGAGGTAAAAGCTCTTGTATTAACTCCAACCAGGGAACTCGCTGTTCAAATTGACGAAAGTTTTGCAGCATACGGAAGATACACAGATTTAAGACATACAGTAATATACGGAGGGGTTGGTCAAAGAACCCAGACAGATGCTCTCAGAAGAGGAGTAGATATTCTTGTTGCAACTCCGGGAAGGCTTCTGGATCTTATGAATCAGGGATATGTTGACCTTCGCAGGGTTGAGTTTTTTGTACTTGACGAGGCTGACAGAATGCTGGATATGGGATTCATTCACGATATCAGAAAGATTGTATCCAAAATTCCTCAAAAAAGGCAGACTCTCCTCTTTTCAGCAACTATGCCTGATGAAATTGCTCATCTGGCAGAGAGTATTCTCAGAGATCCGGTAAGAATTGAAGTTACACCTGCTGCATCCACAGTAGATACAATTGAACAATATCTCTATTACGCAGACAGAGAACATAAAATGCCTCTCCTGGTTGATCTTCTTAAGGATCAGAGTAAAGAGTCAGTGCTTATTTTCTCCAGAACTAAACACGGAGCAGACAAAATTGCCAAAAACCTTTTAAGAGAAGGTATCAGAAGCGACGCAATTCACGGCAATAAATCTCAAACTGCCAGACAAATTGCCCTAAAAAAATTCAAAGCAAAAAAAATCAGGGTACTTATTGCAACAGACATAGCATCCCGTGGAATTGATATTGATAATCTATCCCATGTAATTAACTATGACCTTCCCGAGGATCCGGAGAGTTATGTTCACAGAATTGGAAGAACAGGCCGTGCAGGCATGACCGGAATTGCACTCTCATTTTGTGATACAAAAGAGAGGACTCTTCTTAAAAGCATTCAGAAGCTGATTGGTAAAAAACTTAATATTCTGGAGCACGAACTAGCAATTTCTGAGGCTGTTCAAAAACCTGAACGCAGGAGCAGAAGAAGATAAACCCTATATTTGCAAATAAAATCTGCAAAATATGGCAAAGTACGGATGGTTCATCTGGGTATCATTAATTGCTGCAATAGCATCATTTCTGGCAATACCAGTTACAAGAGATCTTTTTGAGACAGCAACTGCTGCTCACCCTTACATAATGGGTTTTGTAAAATTTGCAATCCTCTCTATGATGGGTGAGTTTCTTGCCGTAAGGTTGGTTAAAGGAGAGTGGCAAGCTGTAAGAGGTATGTTTGCAAAAATGGTTGTCTGGGGTATCCTGGGGATGATGATAGTAGCGATGTTTGCTCTCTTCACCGCAGGTGTAACCGGGGCCACAGAGAGAGGTTTACTTTGGACCGGTGGCTCAAAACTTCTTTTCGCACTATATGTGTCATTCATAATGAACTATACATTTGGGGCAGTATTTATGGCCTCACACAGAATTACAGATTACATTATTGAAAACAGAGGCTCCGTTACTAATGCCGTTTCAAATATTGACTGGATCGGGTTTATAAAATTCGTAGTGGGCAAGACAATCCCATTATTCTGGGTGCCTGCCCACACGATTACATTTCTCCTTCCGGACCAGTACCGGGTGCTGTTTGCAGCCTCTCTCTCTATTGTCCTGGGTCTTATTTTGTCTTACGCGAAGCTCCGTAAATAGAGGCTTCGTCTACCAGATGTCTGAAGATTCCGATAAAAGAGTCATATCCGTTGGATGTAAACACCTCCGGGTGGAACTGAACTCCATAAACCTTAGAGCTTCCAATCTTCTCCATAGCCTCAATTACTCCATCCTTTGAAAGGGCCGTCACCTTAAATCCCGGCGCCACATCCTTTACAGCCTGATGGTGGAATGTATTAACAGCAATACTGTCAACTCCAATCTGTCTGTGCAGCAAAGAGCCCTTCTCAATCATTATTGAGTGGGTTCCGTACCATCCCGGAGTGCTCTGTCTGTGTTTTACGGAGTATCCCTTTAACTGTGATGGCAGATCCTGGTATAGTGTACCCCCAAAAGCGACATTGAGCAGCTGATGCCCTCTGCAAATTCCCAGCAGAGGCAATCCCTTTTCAACAGCAAGTCTTATCAGGGCAATATCAAAATCATCTCTCTTTGGAGCTATTTCACCCATAGCCGAGATGGGCTCTTCGCCAAACCATTTAAGAGGATCTATATCCTCTCCTCCTGTCATAATCACTGCATCCACCCTCTCCAGCATAGAGGATAGAAGCTCAATGTCTGATGTAAGAGGGAGCACGACTGGAACACCTCCGGCTCTTATAACAGAGTTAACATAGGTAATTGGAACCTGTGTTGATGTACCCTCTCCCCAGGTTGAGGAGATGCCAATAACCGGTTTTTTTGCATCCTGAGCTGAGAGGCTCAGGGAGAGAAGAGCAAATAAAACAATAGCGAATAATTTTTTCATTATAGTATCAGTTTAATATTTAAGGCATATGTACAGGCCCGTCAAAGCCGACAGGTATTCCCAGGAGAAGCCATATTGTAATCATCACCGCCCACACTATCAGGAAGATTACTGTATACGGAATCATTAAAGAGATAATTGTTCCTATTCCATTCTTCTCATCATATTTCTGTGCGTAGGTTACAATTAAAGCAAAATAGCTCATCATTGGTGTTATAACATTTGTAACAGAATCTCCTATTCTGAAGGCAGCCTGGGTTAGTCCGGGGTGGTAACCCAGAAGCATAAACATAGGGATAAATACCGGCGCCATAATAGCCCACTTTGCTGATGCACTTCCCATAAACATATTAAGGAATGCTGCCAGAATTACAAAGGCAATAATTAGCGGAATCCCTGTAAATCCAATATTTTTCAAGAATTCTGCTCCATCAATAGCTACAACAAGTCCCAGATTTGAGTAGTTAAACCAGTAGATAAACTGGGCAGCAAAAAATACAAGGACAATGTATCCCCCAAGCCCCTTCATAGAGTGGGTCATGTGTTTGATAACATCCTTATCACTCTTTATTGTACCCACTATTATTCCGTAAATCATCCCCGGCACAAAGAACAGAAGCAGAAGACCCACAACAATTCCTGAGAAAAATGGTGAACGCAGGATCCCTCCTGTTTCAGGATCCCTCAGCAGCCCATTTTCCGGAATTATAGTCCAGGCCATTGCAGCCATAAAAATTAGTGTACCCCATCCGGCCCATTTAAGCCCCTTCTTCTCTTTTGATGTTATCTGCTCTATCTCCAAAGGCTTTTCAGTGCCATGATATGTCCCCAGCCTTGGTTCTACAATCTTTTCGGTAATCCAGGTTCCCACGAATACAACCATTATTGCACTGGCTACCATAAAGAAATAGTTTACCATTGGATTAATATTCATCTCCGGATCAATAATGTTTGCTGCAGAGGTTGAGAGTCCTGCCAGGATAGGGTCTACTGACCCAATCAGGAAGTTGGAGCCGAACCCTGCGCTTACACCCGCAAAGGCAGCGGCAAAACCTGCCATAGGATGCCTCCCTAGTGCATGGAATATCATTGCACCTAATGGGATAAGAATGACATATCCCACCTCTGATGCAAGGTGAGAGAAGATCCCTGCTACAATTATTGATGCAGTAATAAGTTTTTTTGGGGCTCCTAAAACAAGCTGTCTTACCAGTACGGTAAAGAGGCCGGAACCCTCAGCAACCCCAATACCAATCATAATTACAAGCACAAGGCCAAGGGGTGGAAATTCCACAAAATTGTGCTCAACATTTGTGTAGATCCATCTGATTCCATCTGCATCCAAAAGGTTTCTAACCTTAATAATCTCGCCTGTTGCAGGATGAAGTGCCTGCAATCCGGCAGCAGAGGCCCACCAGGAGAGTAGTGCAACCAGGGCTGCCATCATAAAAAAGAGAGTGGCGGGGTGTGGCAATCTGTTTCCCACCACTTCAATAGTATCCAGTACTCTTGCAAAACGGCTCTTTTTAGTCATTTTGTAGTTGTGTTGTTAGTTTATAATTTATTTTTAGTTCTGAATTTTTAACCAAGGTCCAAAGTTCTCGTCTCCTCCAAAATCAATATCCAAAGATGGCCTGTCACCAAAAATGAATTTAACCCTGAAACCGTGTCCATCACTACGGAAAGTAAACTCATTCCCATCTCTGTGAACAAGTTTATTCCTCCAGCCTTTAGGGCCTACGGTGATATAAGCCTCTCCTTCCTCTATATCAACTATAGCTCTTCCAAAAAGTTCACCCTTATCATACACTCCGGCAATCTGATCCAGTGATGGTGCGGCCCTCTTTTCAGAGGGTGTATCCCTCTTCATTGCCTTTTCTCTGCTCTCCTTAGAGCTCTTTATCCACTCAGCCAGATAATCAGCACTATAATCCCTCAGAACCTCCTCTCCCCTGTACATATCAATAAGCCTCCTCATCAGAGAGTATCTGAGATTTGCAGGAGCATCCGAATTTACCAGAAAAACCATTCCCAGATTCATCTCAGGCACAAAAGCAACGAGAGTTGTAAATCCCCATGTGGTTCCTGTATGAAACCACAGTCTGTATTTACTGTTTTGTTCAACAAACCAGCAATGAGCATAAAGCGTTGTTCTGGCAGAATCCTGGGACGTAATGGTCTGTCCCCTGTGAAGATAGTCCATTCCCCTCTTTGTTATAATCTCCTTTCCGCCGGCCTTGCCCTTATCCAGATGGAAACGGACATATTTAAGCATATCCGGCACAGTTGAATTTACCGAACCTGCAGGGCCGACTACAGTAAGCCAGTGCAGAGCCTGCTCCTCACCCAGCAGAGGGGAGTGGTAGATAGAATCTCTCCAGCCGTAGTCGTTGGGTACTGCCGCGTAGGGCGATGCTGCAAAGGGCTCTCCGTTTGCTGATGTATTGTACATCCCAAGAGGGTCAAGTATCACATCTTTTAAGTTATCCTCCCAGCTCTTTCCTGAAAGTTTCTCAATTATTTTCTGAGCTATAATAAAAGTTATATTATTATACTCGTATGATCCCCTAAAACTGTATCCCGGTTTTAGAAGATGCATCATTTTGTATACATCATCCCTTGAGTAGCCTAGATTTGGAATATAAGTTCCCTGCTGACCCTTAATCCCCATCCTGTGGGTCATAATATCTTTTACCTGGAGATTCTCCTCAATCCAGTTATCGTATAAATCCAGGTCCGGAAGTATCCTCTTTACTGTATCATCCCATTTAACCTTACCCTCATCAACCAGCCTGGCCATTAGTGTGGCTGTAAAAGATTTTGAAACAGATCCAATCTGAAAAAGTGTTGTTTCATTTACAGGAGTTCCATCGGGTCTGGCCTCTCCAAATCCCTCAAGGAAGACAACCTCTCCATCTTTAATTACTCCGGCAGCTATTCCGGGAATTTTCCACTCATTTTTAACCTTGAGGATATAATCTCTGTAGTTGTTAAAATCTACTGTGCCTTTGTTCTGAGCATAAACAGCTGCAGAACATAATGATGCAAGTATCAGCAGGGCTGATGCTAAGGTGTGGGTTAGTTTCATTGTAAAAGTCATTTCAGACAAAGATAATTATATTTGTAAAGTAATAAATGATATAAGAATGGCTAAGGTGAAAAAGGCGTGGTTCTGTACTTCGTGCGGGAACGAGAGTGCTAAATGGATGGGAAAGTGCCCTGCCTGCGGTGAGTGGAATACAATGCAGGAGGAGATTGTTTCAAAAGAGGGGAGCTCAGCTGTGCCTTTTGGCAGAGGAGGATCAAGAGACAACGGACACGCTCCTCGTCCTGAGCCCCTCTCTGCTGTCTCTTCATCTGAAGAGCAGAGGGTTTTGCTTGGTATTTCTGAGATGGACAGAATTCTTGGAGGTGGTCTTGTAAAGGGCTCTATGGTATTGATTGGTGGAGAGCCCGGAATAGGAAAATCTACCCTTTCTCTTCAGATTCCTCTTCACTGCCCTCAGATCAAGACTCTTTATGTATCGGGAGAGGAGAGCACCAGACAAATTAAACTCAGAGCACAAAGACTTGGAGGAGATGATTCAAACACACTGATACTTAGCGAGACTCTTATAGAGAATATTCTTATCCAGGCAAAAGAGCAGACTCCCTCATTAATGGTCATAGACTCTATCCAGACCATGTACTCAGAGGCGCTTGAAAGCTCCCCCGGAACTGTTTCTCAGGTGAGAGAGTGTGCAGCAATGCTTTTAAGATTTGCAAAAGAGACAGGAACACCTGTGCTGATAATCGGTCATATAACTAAAGACGGGAGTATAGCCGGGCCCAAAGTTCTTGAGCACATTGTAGATGTTGTACTTCAGTTTGAAGGAGATACAAGACACTCTTACAGAATACTCAGAAGTATAAAAAACCGGTTTGGTTCCACTGCTGAACTGGCAATTTTTGAGATGGTGGCAACAGGGCTCAGAGAGGTCTCTAATCCATCTGAAATGCTGATTCCCATGCACGGAGAGGATCTATCCGGTATAGCCGTTGCAGCTATGCTTGACGGCACCAGACCCTTCCTTATTGAAACTCAGGCCCTGGTGAGTACTGCCGCATATGGCACACCACAAAGATCTGCAACCGGTTTTGACTCCAGGAGAACAAATATGCTCCTTGCCGTACTGGAGAAGAGAGCCGGTTTTAAACTTGCAGCTAAGGATGTTTTTCTTAATATGGCAGGAGGGCTGAGGGTAACAGATCCAGCTTGCGATCTTGCTGTTGTTTGCGCAATCCTCTCATCAAATTTTGATTACGCCATACCGTCAGGATATTGTTTTGCAGCCGAGGTTGGACTCAGCGGAGAGATAAGACCGGTAAGTCAGGTTGACAGGCGGATAGCAGAGGCCGAGAAGCTCGGCTTTAAAAAAATATTTGTCTCCGCATTCAGCAAACACCCTAAGGATAATAAGCAAAGAATTAAGATTGTTGAAATTAAAGATATACCTGAACTTGTAAGGGAGCTCTTTAAAGGGTAGCATCCTACATAAAAAAGAGAGAAACTCCCACAACACTCAGTACTGCACCCAAAGTCTCTACCCAGGTCACCTTTTTCTTGTAAATCAGCACATAAGGGAGCAGGATTATTATTGGGGTTGTGGCCATAATTGTTGAGGCTACAGCTGTGTTGGCATTCTGAACAGCCAGCAGGGAGAGGGAGACCCCGATAAAAGGGCCAAAAATTGAACCCATAAATGTAGCTCCCATAGCCTTTTTATCCCTCACACCCTCTTTAAGAAATTTCATTCTGCCCGTCAGAACAATAATCAGGGCAAAGCCGATTGCACCACTTATAATCCTCATATGCGTAGCTGCAAAGGGAATGTATGAGGCCACCTCTGTACCCTCTGCCGATAGCGCGTAATGGTTCATACCAACTTTGCTCAATACAATCCCGAATCCCTGACCCAGTGCAGCTCCAATCCCAAGAAGGACTCCCTTCATAGGGAGATGCAACTCTACATCAGGAAGGATTTTTTTGACAAAACTACGCTTCTCTTTTTCACAACTTGTTACTACAGCCATATGGCTTGTTCCGGCAATTGCAGTAGCTTCGCCATTTTTGGGAGCACTCCTTTTTAATATTGATATTCCGATACCAAACATTGTTACAGCCATTCCCAGAAATCCCATAGGAGAGAGCTTTTCTCCCAGTAATATCCAACCGAAAAGAGCAGCAAAAGGTGGGGCAAGAGTCATAAGAAGCTGAGAGAATCTTGCTGTAATAATTGTATATGAATAAAAGAGACAGAGGTCTCCAAAAACAAAACCCACCAGTCCGGAGAGAGACATCCACAGCCAGGTCTTTCCATCTGCCTCAGCAGGGAGAAATGATCCTGTTGTAAAAAATAACATTATCCCCAGCAGGAAAAATGCAAACAGAAGCCTGAGCAGATTAACTGACAGAGATCCAATTCTTTTTCCGGCAAATTCAAAAAAGAGAGCGGTAAATGTCCATGAGACAGCTACCGCTATTGATATAATTTCCCCAAAGTATTGCATAAATTAATTTTTGAGGTCCAAATGTAAGAATATGTTCAGAATTCCGGTAAAAAATCCTCATATGCAGCCAAATCAAGAAGGCCGTGTCCTGAGAGATTAAAAAGGATAACTTCACTCTTGCCGGATTCTCTGGCCTTCAAAGCCTCTCTTACAACTGCTGCAATGGCATGAGTGCTCTCAGGTGCCGGAATAATCCCCTCACTTCTGGCAAACATCAAACCGGATTTAAATGCCTCTGACTGCTCTATTGCAACACTATCAAGCAACCCATCAAGTTTAAGCCTGCTCACTATTCTGCCACCTCCGTGGTACCTGAGCCCTGCAGCGTGAATCTGTTCAGGAGAGAATTCGTGACCAAGAGTGAACATTGGTATCAGCGGAGTCATCCCCGCACTATCTCCAAAATCATATTCAAATTTTCCGGTTGTAAGTTTTGGACAGGCAGAGGGTTCAGCAGCAATGGCCTTTACTCCGTTACGGATAAATGGAAATGCTATTCCTGCAAAATTTGAGCCCCCTCCAAAACAGGCAATAACCTTATCAGGACGCTCTCCTGCCATCTCCATCTGCTTCTCGGCCTCTAAGCCTATTATTGACTGGTGAAGAAGAACATGATCAAGAACACTCCCCAGCGAATATCTTGTATCCGGATTTGTAACAGCCATCTCAACCGCTTCAGAGATTGCAATTCCCAGACTGCCTCTCTCATTTGGAGATGATGATAGAAGTTTACGCCCGTACATTGTCAAATTTGATGGAGATGGGTGAACAGATGCACCAAACGAGTTCATAAATATCTTTCTGTATGGCTTTGCGTCATAGCTCTGCCTTACCATAAAAACATCCAGCTCCATACCAAAGTGCTTACAGGCAATACTCATAGCACTACCCCACTGTCCTGCTCCTGTCTCTGTAGTTATTCTTTTAATCCCCTGAATTTTGTTGTAATAGGCTTGAGCTATAGCTGTGTTAAATTTATGAGATCCCACAGGACTTACGCTCTCATTTTTAAAGAATATTTTTGCAGGTGTGTCAAGTACCTTCTCCAGTTCATAAGCCCTTACAAGAGGTGTGGGTCTGTACATTTTATACATATCCCTTACCTCATCCGGAATCTCAATCCACCTTTCGTTTGAGAACTCCTGTTTTACAAGTTCTTTAGCAAATAGTGGCTCCATCTCCTCCGGCTTAAGAGGATTTCTGGTTGCCGGATTTAACATTGGATCAGGCAAATTTTTCATATCTGCCTTAATGTTGTACCACATTCTGGGTACCTCCTTCTCGTCAAGCAAGAATCGTTTTTTGTTTGTCATAATGTTAATAATTAAAAATAAAAAAAAGGCCCGGAGCGTGAGCTCCGGACCTTTGTATATTGGTAATAGGTTAAACCCTTATCAAAATATTACGGCATAATGAAGTGCTCACAAATCAAATTTGACTTGTGCCACCACCATGACTGAATATTTGATATAACTGCTTTCATTCTGTTTGTTGAGGCAAATCTAAAAAGAATCTCTGAAAATACAATGGAGCATCCTATCTTTTCCGTTAATATCTTTCCTTAACTCCACTTCACAATAATCCATCTCCATAAATAGTTCTGCAGTCTCCAATGCCTTTGCCTCATTAAGTTCAAGGTAAATTTCACCACCATTCTTTAATAGAGCTCTGCCCCAGTTTGCAATAGATTTATAAAAAAGAAGAGGATCATAATCAGGCACAAATAGAGCGCTATATGGCTCATAATCAAGAACATTACTTCTCATCAAAACCTTTTCGGACTCAAGAACATAAGGGGGATTGCTCACAATAATATCAAGAGTCCCACCCCCTATAATATACTGACTAAGAGGTCCTGTTAAAAGATCACATTTAAATATTACAGGGTTTTTTACGGCTGACCTGGTTTTTATTTCATCACTGCAAATCCTTTTTGAGTTTTCTGAAGCAACCTCCAAAGCCACATCTGAGATATCAAACATAAAGATCTCTGATCCCGGCATTTCACAAGCAAGTGTTATACCAATACAACCGGAACCTGTAGCAGCATCCAGAATTTTAAGGCCTGCTCCACCCTGTTTTTCGCTTGAAATCCACGATACCAGCTCCTCCGTCTCAGGTCTGGGAATTAGCACCCCCTCTTTAACAATAAAATCTCTGCTGAAAAACTCCTGAAAACCCAGAACATATTGGAGTGGCCTGCCTCTTTTAAGCTCCTCTGCCATAATATTTAGTTTAGGTAAGAATACCTCTCCAATTTCCATCTCAGGATCGGTCAGATGGGCATAAGGTGGTAAAGAGCAAACATGGTTTATCAGGTTTACAGAAATGGCTTTTGCCTCATTAGCCCCGTACATAGCCTCAAGAGAGGAGATTAGAGTCTGAACAAAATTCCTGTATGTTACCATAGTCAAAGTTTCAGCGCCCAGATATTACCGGCAAAATCAGCAATATAAAGTACACCACTCTCTATTACAGGGGAGGCGAGATTAGGAGAGCCCGTGTTAAATCTCCACTTAAAAACACCTGTCTCTGCATTAACACAGTAAACATATCCGTCATTCGCTCCAAAGTAGACATCGCCTGCATAAAGCAAGGGGCTGCTCTCAACTGTAAGCTGGAAGTCCTTTGTATATGGAGCTGTGTAAATCAATGCAGGATTTGTTCTGAAATTCCACATCTCTCTGTAGTCCTCCCTTCTGTTGAAAGCCACAACTCCTTTGTCAGTAGTTCCTACAATGTAGTATTTATCTGTAACAAGAGGCTTTGAGTAGCTGTTAACTGTGTAAGAGATATGTCTTTTCACCCTCTCTTCTCCGCTGAGAGGATCTACTTCTGTTATATAATTTGGTGATGTATAGAAGAATGAGCCTCCAAAGGCAACAGGAGAGTTATCGGCAATTCTGGTATCGTTATCTCTCTTCTCCCACAAGAGCTTTCCATCCTCTGAGCTATGTGCAAACCTGCCTGTCCAGTAAGCCGATGTCAGAAGAACGCCTGAACCTGGTTCAACTACAGGCGATGCTACAGTTGTAACTCCCCCTCTCCAGGAGTTGTTTACCCAAAGGATCTTTCCATCTTTAGCCCTCATTGCAGTAAGGAAATCCCCCTGACCGGCATAAACAACATCATTATACACAACTACTCCCTGGTTATATGACGGGTGAATAGCCCCCCGCCTAAGCTCCCTGCTCCATTTTAGCGAACCTTTTGATACATCTGCAGCATAAACCTTACCCTCTACATCCGCAGCATAAAGCATTCCGTTCCAGTACTCCATCCTGTTCTTAACAGAGTTATCTACCGGTATTTTCCAGGCTATCTTTCCGCTGCTCTTTTCGAAAGCAACAATCGCGGATTTTTTTGCTGACTCATCATCAGCAGTTGCAGTTATTACATATTTGTCTGTTAAAACGGGGGTTACCATATGGATAGCTCCCCCTGCTGATGCTCTCCAGGATACGACCGGAGCTGAATAAATATCAGCCGGTTTTACGATAACACTCCCGTCAGAAAATTCAGCCTTTATTTTTACGGCATCAGCTGAGTTCAAATCTTTTACTGCAGATGAAGGGAATGAGACACTCCATGTGAAGTCAGACTCTTTTGTCATTTTGTACTCCTTTTTCCCAGCTACAGCGTTCGCAACTGTAACGTTAGAAGGGGTATCATAAATGGTTGCTACTACCTTTATCTCTTTACGCTCCCTCCCAAACAGTGATCTTGAACCTGTCTCATCTTCATATCCTGTTGCCCTTACATGTTTATCCAGCGGAGAGTAGATTAATTTTGTTTCAACCTCTCCAGCGGAATTAAAGTTTATAACTCTGAATGATGATGGTGAATGGTTAATTCCCCCTTTGTTTGGAGACATCGATGAGATAGTTGTTACGCCACCCCTGGATGTCTTGTGGAACATATTAGTATGATAATGAGCATATAAATATGCTTTAAGGTTGTATGCCTTAAGATCCAGTTCAAATCCTGTTGTTTTAAGAACAAAATCAGATTCAAATCCTACAAGGTGGTGGTTAAAGATTATAACGGGTGTCCCCGGCTTAATTGCCTCAAGGTCATTTTTAAGCCATGTGTATACATCTTCTGATGTATATCCTGGCTTTCTGTCTCCCTGTAATACGGGAAGATTTACAAAGTGTACGCCATTAATATTAAATGAGTACCACACAGGACCAAAGAGCTCTTCGTAGAGAGCCTCACCGGAAGGGCCGTCAACAAGATCGTGGTTTCCAAGGGTGTATACCGTACGAACCCCCAGCTTTGACTCATTTAGCTCTTTTGCGTGAAAACGCATCCCCTTTTCATAACATATGTCACCGTTTAAAAGCACAAAGGCAGGCTTGGTATTATTCACATAACTCTTGAAGAGTGTTACCCAGTCCTTGTAGACACTAGCCTCTGTATCTCCGGTATGGATAAAAAACCCGGGATAGTTATCCCTTCTAACAAGTTTAAAAGTATAGCTTTCTGATGAGGGGTCCAGCCTGTGGTAAAACCCTCCTTCATGATCAAAACCATCAGGAGTTGAGACAAATATAAATTTTGCAGCGGGACTGGTATTAAAAAAGAAGGTCCCGGCTGAATCACTTTTAACTACTGAATAGCCATCTGAGACCACAACATCCTTTATGCCTGCACCTTTTACATCCTCTACCCGTCCTGATACCCAGTGAGCCATGGCAGTATGGGAGATGGCAAGCAAGAATGCAGCGACAGATAATAAAATTCTCATTTCAGTGAAGAGTAAATTAGTTTTGTTATGAAATCTTTAATTGACATCCCTGCAGATCTGACCTGCTGAGGAACAAGGCTCATCTCGGTCATTCCAGGGACAGTATTAATTTCAAGGAAGAAAATATCCTCTTCCCTGACTATATAATCAACCCTCACAACCCCACGACAGCCCAGATATCTGTATATCTCGTGAGTCGTTTTCTGTATCTTTTCTGACAGTTTATCAGGAATAACGGCAGGACATATCTCCCTGGATGCTCCAAGATACTTTGCCTCATAGTCAAAAAACTCGTTGTCAGGGATAATCTCTGTAACCGGCAATTTTACAAGCTCTCCATCAGACTCAAAAACACCATTTGTCATCTCTCTCCCCTTAATATACTCCTCTGCAAGGATTGAATCGGCCTCAGCAAAGGCAGCCTCAAGTGCCCCTTTCAGCTCCTCCCTGCTCTTTACTTTTGTCACCCCGAAGCTGCTACCCCCTACATTTGGTTTCACAAAAAGAGGAAGGCCAAGTTTTGAAATTATCCTCTCCTCATCAGGAGTCTCCCTTCTGTGAAGGAGAATCTCCTTTGCAAGGGCAATTCCGGTATCTCTCAGGAAACATTTGCATGCATATTTATCAAATGTTATTGCGGAGACTGTAGATGGGCATGTGGTATATCTCATCCCTATCATCTCAAAATATGCCTGGAGTAAACCATTCTCGCCAGGAGTACCATGTATCATAATCAAGGCTGTGTCAAACTTCACCTTTTGCCCATCCATCATAAATGAAAAATCTGCCTTGTCAATGTCGCAAATGACATCACTCTCCGCAACAACTCTCCACTCACTCCCTGATAAATGTACCTCGTGGACATCAAAAAGATCTCTGTCTATATGAGATAAAACATGCTTGCCGCTTTTTACAGAGACCTCAGCCTCAGAAGAGTCTCCCCCATAAACGAGAGCTATACTCAATTTTTTCATTAGGAATAATCAATTAATTGAAAAATGGGTCATTCGCCGTTGATGTCCCTTCAAGTTCGTCGTCCGATCCACTGCAGTTAAGAATGGCTGAAAATCCTGCCGGCGCAAGGAATGTGTCATATTCAGTTATGCCGAGAGTTCCGTCGGCAAGCACCTTTTGCATAAATATCCCCCAGATAGGAAGAGCCATATTAGATCCACCTCCAAGGGCAAGACCCTCAAAATGGACCTGTCTGTCCTCTCCACCTACCCAAACTCCCGCTGTAAGCTTTGGAACATAACCAATAAACCATCCGTCTGACTGATCATTGGTTGTTCCGGTCTTCCCGGCAATGGGACCTCTTGGAACATATTTATATCTTAACCTGGCAGCTGTTCCCTCATTTACAACCCCCTGCATCAGATTGACCATAAGGTAAGCAGTTGACTCACTTATAGCCTCCCTCTTTCTGCCGGTGAAATTACCAAGTACATTGCCGGCTTTATCCTCAATCCTCAGAACAAATGTCGGCTCAACATGAACCCCTCTGCTTGGATATGTGTTGTACGCCCCAACCATCTCATAAAGTGTAATATCTGCAGGTCCCAGACATAATGAAACTACCGGATCCAGGAATGTTTTAACCCCAAGTCTTCTTGCCATATCAACCAAAGCATATGGTCCAAACTGCTTCATAAGATAGGCCGATATATTATTGGAGCTTTTTGTAAGTCCCCATTTAAGCGTAACATGTTTGCCAATCCATTCAGGTTTATCAGTACTCTCAGGTGTCCAGGTAGTATCCCCCACAATAAATGTCTGGGGAACATTCACAACCTTATCGCAAGGTGTGTATCCCTCCTGCATGGCAAGAGTATAGAGGAACGGTTTGATTGTAGAGCCAACCTGTCTCTTTGCCTGTCTGGCATTGTCATACTTGAAATATCTGTAATTGGGACCTCCAACATAAGCCCTCACAAATCCTGTCTGTGGCTCCATAGCCATAAATGATGCCCTGAGAAATGACTTGTAATATCTGATTGAATCATTTGGAGTCATGGTTGTGTCAATGTGCCCTCTTCCATTCCATGTGAAGACCGTCATCCTTGAAGGCTTATCAAAAGTTGCCTCAATCTCCCTGTCAGAGAGCCCCTCCTGTTTTAGCATTCTCCACCTGTCACTCCATCTCCTGGCCTGCTTCATTATATTATCTGTAACAGCCTTAGGCTCTCCGTTTGAGAAGGGCCTGTTACTCTTCCATCTTAACTCTCTGTTAAATGCCGGCTGAAGATCCTTTCCCAAATGCTCTGCAATTGCCTCCTCGGCATATTGCTGCATTCTTGCATTAATAGTCGTATAAATCTTCAGACCATCCTTGTCCAGGTTGTATTTTGTACCATCAGGCTTAAGATTTTTATTAAGCCATCCATAAAGCGGGTCACTTCTCCAGAGAGTAGAATCAGCAGCAAAGTCCTCCCTGTGACGATAGTCAGATCTCACCGGCTCTTTTGCATTCATCACCCTCCTTAACATATCTCTGAAATAGGGGGCGAGTCCTGAATTGTGATCCTGCTGAGAATATGCAAGCTTCACCGGAATTTGGGAAACAGAATCATAAACATCCCTCTCAATATAACCATACTTCCTCATCTGATTAAGAACATGGTTCCTCCTCTGGAGAGAGAGCTCCGGATTTATAACAGGATTAAACCTTGTAGGTTTATTAACCATTCCCACCAAAATTGCAGCCTCCTCAATTGTGAGTTCAGATGGGTGCTTTGCAAAGAAGGTATTTGATGCTGCCCTTATTCCGTATGCATTACTGCCAAAGAAGACAGCATTCATATACATACTCAGAATCTCATTTTTTGTATAGTTTCTCTCAAGCTTAACAGCAGTAATCCACTCCCTGAACTTATTAACTCCAAGAACAACATATCTCGCCCCGGGAATATTGCTTCTTACAGTATCCCTTGGAAACAGGGTCTTTGCAAGTTGCTGGGTTAATGTACTGCCACCGCCGCCGGATCTGGTCTGACCAAGAATAATTGATTTAACAGCCACCCTTGCAAGACTTTTAAAGTCTATGCCGCTGTGATTCATAAATCTTGCATCCTCCGTTGCAATTACTGCAGCAACAAGATTGGGCGATAATTCGTCATAGGTTACATAAGATCTGTTCTCTATATGAAATGTTGTAAGAATCTCACCCTCTTCAGATATTATTTCAGTTGCCAGATTGCTCTTAGGGTCCTCAAGCTCACTGAATGAAGGTATATCCGCAAATATGCCCACCAGAAGCAAGACAAACAGCAGAAGAAGAAATGGCCCGAAAACTATGATTCTGAACCACTTCAGAAATTTTTGCCTCTTTTTTATCTCCATATTTTCTCCCCAATAAATGGTATCGTGAAGGGCAAAATTAGGAATAAAAATTTTGATTATACCTTATTTTATACCTTACTTTGCAACCATCACGGTTTATAACAGACGATATGGGAGAGAATTTAGTAATTGTCGAGTCTCCTGCAAAAGCAAAGACTATCGGCAAGTTTCTGGGGGAAGGATTCACGGTAAAATCGAGCTTTGGACACATAAGAGATCTCGCATCCAACACCTTAAGCGTTGATCTGGAAAATGGCTATGAGCCAAACTATGTGATCTCTGACGATAAAAAGAAGGTTGTTTCTGAGTTAAAGGCAATAGCAAAAAAGGCTTCTGTTATTTGGCTCGCGTCCGATGAGGACCGCGAGGGAGAGGCTATAGCATGGCACCTCAGTGAAGCATTAAAACTAGACCCCGCTAAGACAAAAAGGATTGTTTTTCACGAAATCACAAAAGATGCGATTGAAAATGCAGTAAAAAATCCGAGAGATATTGATATGAATCTGGTTATGGCCCAGCAGGCAAGAAGAGTGCTGGATCGCATAGTCGGATTTCAGCTCTCTCCTCTGCTATGGAAGAAGGTCAGACCAAAATTATCTGCCGGAAGAGTTCAGTCAGTAGCTGTCAGACTTGTTGTTGAGCGCGAACGGGAAATTCTTGCATTTATACCAAAATCTCAGTTTAAGATTGAGGGAATATTCACTCCCGGTGATTCTAAAACTTCAGTTAAAGTTAAAGCAGAAATCCCCGAGAAGTTTGAAAGCGAAAAAGAGGCTCTCTCTATTCTGCAATCCTGTCTGAATGCAGATTTCAGAATAATTTCAATAGAGGAGAAAGAGGCTAAACGGAGTCCATCTCCTCCATTCACAACATCTACGCTGCAGCAGGAGGCCTCCAGAAAACTGGGATTTTCGCTTAATCAGACAATGAGGGTTGCCCAGTCTCTTTACGAATCGGGCTACATTACATACATGCGTACGGACTCCGTAAACCTGTCAAAACTGGCACTTGGTGCAGCTAAACAGGTTATAACTGATATCTACGGAAAGGAGTATTCAAAAACAAGGCAATTTTCCACAAAGAGCAAAGGGGCACAGGAGGCTCACGAGGCAATAAGGCCAACATACATGAGTAATGTTGAAATTGACGCCACCCCTCAGGAGAAGAAACTTTATAATCTTATTTGGAAAAGGACAGTCGCATCACAGATGGCAGATGCCTCAATTTTAAGAACAGAGATTCTAATAGGTGCGGATGCTCTTTCTCATCGTTTTGCAGCTACAGCAGACAGAATTAAATTTGACGGGTTTCTGAAAGTTTATACTGAATCATCTGATGATGATCAGGACGAGTCTGACTCACCTCTGAATCTCCCTGAGCTTAAAGAGGGGCAGAGAATGTCCAGAATTAAGGTTACGGCTTCAGAGAAATTTACACAAAAACCCCCAAGGTATTCAGAGGCAAGTCTTGTAAAAAAACTTGAGGAGCTTGGAATAGGCAGACCATCGACATATGCTCCAACAATCTCCACAATTGTACAGAGAGGATATGTAACCAAGGACAACAGACCTGGTTTTGAGAGAAGCTGCAAACTCTTTACTCTTGAAAAGGAGACCATTAAAGAGAGCAGCAATATTGAAAAGTGGGGAGCAGAGAAGGGTAGACTTTTTCCTGAAGACATTGGAATGCTTGTTAACGATTTCCTCCTGGACAACTTTGAAAGTGTTATAGATTACGGATTCACTGCAAAAGTTGAAGAGCAGTTTGACATTGTTGCTCAAGGGAAGCTTCTGTGGAATAAACTTATTGATGATTTTTACCTTCCTTTCAGTAAAAAGGTTAATGAAACTCTCCTTGAGTCAAGGCCAAAGAATGCCGAGAGGGAGCTGGGCCAGGACCCTGCCTCCGGGAAAAAGGTTATTGTAAGGCTGGGGAGGTTTGGTCCCCTTGCACAAATAGGTGACAGCGAAGATCCGGAGAAGAGGTTTGTATCTCTTGCAAAAGGGCAGCTTCTGGAGACAATCACACTTGAAGAGGCTCTGAAACTCTTTGCTCTTCCAAGGGTGGTAGGTCAATATAAAAACAAAGAGATAATTGCATCTTCCGGAAGATTTGGCCCATATCTTAAATTTGACGGAAAATTTATCTCAATGGGTAAAGATCACAGCCCATACACTGTAGATATTGAGACAGCGGTATCAATTATTGAGGAGAATAGCAAGAAAGAGGAGCAAAAACTCATCAAATCCTTTTCAGATGAGGGTATTGAGATTCTTAACGGAAGATTTGGACCTTATATCAAGAGAGGAAAAAACAACTACAAAATACCAAAAGGAAAAGATCCTGTTTCACTGGAGCTGGAAGAAATTTTAAAGATAATTGAAACTACCCCGGAAAAGTCTCCAAAAAAGCGATAATTCGTAATACTAAAATATGAAAGCGAATAATTCGAGTTTTGAAGCTATTCCTGTAGCAGCTCTAAGTGAGCTGACATCAGGAAGTGCTCTTGCAGTTATTATAAATACTACAGGAGAGAGTAATATATTCAAGGCCCTTAGTCAATTATACTGCCACTCATCCTACAAGGTATACTACCTTGAGCCCGGAGTCAGCCAGTTAAGAAAGACTCTTGAATTTTGCGAAGAGTTAAAGATCAGATCAGTAGTACTATGCGGTGAGGAACTTCCCGCAACAAACACATTCATTCCTGACAGAAATTACTCAGCTACACTTGTCTCAGCCGGCAGTGAATTCAACAATACAGATATCCTGACTCATATTATCAGCGACAAAAACGCCCACTCATTTTCTCATGTTGGTTATCAATTATATCGCTATAATCCATTTAAACTAAGTGAAATAAGAGGTCGCTTTTTTGAAGAGATGCGTCTTGGATCTCTCAGGGGAGCGGTAAATAATGCCGAGCCTCTGATGAGAAACTCCACCCATTTTTTTGTAGATATGCGGAGTATCAGACAGGCAGACTTTCCTGACAACAGCAATCAGCTCCCAAACGGGTTGTACGGAGAGGAGATGTGCCAGCTGGCCAGATACATGGGTATGGGACAAAGGTTCGTATCGCTGTTCCTTTTTGGATACCTTTCAAAGAGTAAGTTCAGCTCTACTAGTACACAGCTCACCGCCGAGGTGCTTTGGCACCTGTTTGAGGCAATGGCAGCAAGCATCTCAGAAGATCCCGGCATAACAGCACCAGAGGAAATATTTAATAAGAAAATTGTAAGTATGGGGCAGGAGGGGCAAGAAATAGTTTTTATTTCAAGTCCAACAACCGGAAGATGGTGGATGGTAGTTCCTGATGTAAAAAACAATATAAATCAATTTATTGCGTGCTCGTATTCTGATTATTTGACAGCATATTCAGGTGAGATTCCATTAAGATGGCTTTTCTTTTATCAAAAAATTAATCCATCTTAATTATAATTTATTATTATATTTGTATGTTTAGATAACAAATTTAACTTATATGCCTAAATATCAAATTGATCAAATTGATCAGAAAATCCTCTCTTTTCTTGTAAAAAATGCAAGAATGCCATTCCTTGAGATAGCACGGGAGTGTGGTGTCTCAGGCGCAGCAATCCACCAGCGGGTAAAAAAGATGGAGAACCTTGGAATTATTACTGGTTCCAGGCTTTTGGTCAAACCGCAAACTCTGGGCCTCAATGTGTGTGCATTTGTTGGTGTTAGTCTGGCTCAGGCAAACCACTATCCACAGGTAATTGAAGCTCTAAAGAACATCTCTGAAGTCGTAGAGTGTCACTTTGTAACAGGTAAGCACGCCCTGATGCTTAAAATTTATTGTCAGAATCACGACCACCTTATGGAGATTCTGATTAACACTATTCAAAACATCCCATCTGTTGAGCAGACAGAGACATTTATCTCTCTTGATCAGGCTATCGAAAGACAAGTATGGGTTAAGGATTTCCCTCAGAAAGGGAGTTCTCTCAAAAAGAAGTAAGAATTGCATTAGCCAGGATCATATCCTCAGGCTTAGTAATCTTTATATTTGCCGTCAACCCCGCGGCAAATTTTATTTTCACACCTATACTCTCAACAACTGATGCATCATCGGTAAATTCCGGTGTGTATGCTTGTTCGTATGATTTCAACAAATACTCAGACCAGAAGAGCTGGGGTGTTTGAACAGCAATAAATCTCTCCCTGTCAACCGGTTTACTTACATCACCATCTACCATTCTCAAGGAATCCGTTACTTTAATAACAGGAATTACAGCTCCGTGATCTTCTGCCTCTGTATACAACTCTTCAATAAATTCTGTTGAAGCGAATGGCCTCACTCCATCATGAACAGCAACCAGAGAATCTGGCTCAATATATTTCAATGCATTTTTTACTGAATGGAATCTGGTAATTCCTCCGCTTACGAGTGTGTGGCTGACGGCAAAACGATACTCTTTACAAATGGCTTTCCAATCCTCTCTTAATCCGGATGGGACCACAATTATGATCTCCGGTCTCTCTTTTAAATTAAGAAACTTCTCAACTGTATGGAGCAGTACAGGCCTCTCTCCCAGCATCATAAACTGTTTTGCAACATCTCCGCCCATCCGGGTTCCTGAACCGCCTGCAACTATTATTGCGTATCTTTTTTTGCCCATTTTTTACTTTCTGTTATATATGCAAAATTAAACATTAATTGCCCTTTTTTTCCTACTTTTGTATCTATTTAAGAAGTATGGAACAAAGGACTATCAAAAGGGCAATAATCTCTGTTTACGACAAAAATGGCATTGAACAGATTTCTAAGAGACTCATTGAGTTAAATGTTGAAATTGTATCTACCGGAGGCACCTTCGATTATTTAAAATCTTTGGGAATTCCTGTAAAAAGTGTGGAAGAGATTACCGGCTACCCCTCAATCCTTGGAGGCAGGGTGAAGACTCTTCATCCTAAGGTATTCGGAGGTATACTATTCAGGAGAGATCTGAGTGAAGACTCTCTGCAGAGAGATGAGTATGAAATTCCTGCACTTGACCTGGTAATAGTTGATCTGTATCCCTTTGAAAAATATGTTGCATCGTCTGCTTCTCATCAAGAGATTATTGAGAAAATTGATATAGGTGGTATTTCTCTTATAAGAGCTGCTGCAAAGAACTATCGCGATGTATTAATAGTCCCGTCAATGAAATATTACGGAGAGCTGGGCGCAATCCTCTCCCGGGGTGCCGGGACATCCGTTGAAGAGAGGGCCAGATTTGCCGCCTACGCTTTTGAGACCAGTTCCGGATACGATACTGCGATATTTAAATATCTTAACAGGGAGCAAGGTATCGAGTGTTTCAAAGAGAGTTTTTCTGAATCAAGAACACTCAGGTACGGAGAGAATCCACACCAAAAAGCGCTCTATTTTGGAGAGAAGGGCTCTCTGCCGGAGCAAATATGGGGAAAAGAGATATCATACAACAATTTACTGGACATAGAGGCTGCCATTGAATTAATTGGAGATTTTGAAAAGCCGACCGTAGCTATTCTTAAACATAACAACGCCTGCGGGTGTGCCTCCAGAAATATTATTAAAGATGCCTGGGAGGCGGCCCTTGCATGCGACCCTGTATCGGCCTACGGAGGAATAATTATCTCCAACGGGAAGATTGACCTCAGCACTGCCGAAGGGATGAATAAACTCTTTTTTGAGGTTGTAATTGCACCATCCTACACTGACGAAGCACTCAATATCCTGAAAGAGAAAAAAAACAGGATTATCCTTGTTAATAAAGAAGATTTGAGGACTCCCTCAAAATTCAGATCTCTGCTGGGAGGAGTATTGGCACAGGACAGAGACTCTGCAACAGAGAATGCCTCTGAGCATACGGTTGCAACCACTACTCTGCCCTCTGACTCAGAGTTGAGAGATCTTACCTTTGCAAATAAACTGGTTAAACACTCAAAGTCAAACGCAATTGTTCTGGCTGCAGAAGAGACACTGCTGGCAAGTGGTGTCGGACAAACATCAAGAGTAGATGCTCTAAGACAAGCTATTGCAAAAGCAGAGAATTTCGGATTCTCACTCAACGGAGCAGTAATGGCTTCAGATGCTTTTTTCCCATTCCCTGACTGTGTTGAGATTGCTCACAAGGCGGGAATCAAATCAGTTATTCATCCGGGAGGGTCAGTAAGGGATCAGGAGAGTACAGATTACTGCAATAACAATGGCCTCTCTATGGTAGTTACAGGACACAGGCATTTTAAACACTGATAAATAAAAAATAACATATGGCATTCTCATTTTTAACACAAGAACTGGCTATTGACCTTGGTACGGCTAATACAATTATCCTTATGAATGATAAGGTGGTTGTTGACGAACCATCCATCGTAGCGATTGATCTCAACACAGGAAAGCCTATTGCTTTTGGACAGAAAGCAAGAATGATGCACGGTAAAACTCACGCCAACATTAAAACTGTAAGGCCGCTGAGAGATGGAGTTATTGCTGACTTTAACGCTGCAGAGGCAATGATTAGGGGCTTTATCAAAATGATTAATTACAGGAACAGCTTTTTCACCCCAAGCCTCAGAATGGTTGTGTGCATCCCTTCCGGAAGTACGGAGGTTGAGATTCGTGCGGTTCGCGACTCCTCTGAACATGCCGGTGGCAGGGATGTATATTTGATTTATGAGCCTATGGCTGCCGCAATAGGTATTGGTCTGGATGTTGAGGCACCTTCAGGAAATATGGTTGTTGACATAGGAGGCGGAACTACAGAGATAGCTGTTATCTCACTTGGGGGTATTGTATTCAATCAAAGCATCAGAGTTGCCGGTGATGTCTTCACAAACGAGATTCAGCAGTATATGAGACAACAGCACAATATAAAGATTGGAGAGCTTACCGCAGAGGATATAAAACTCAGGGTAGGTGCTGCAATGTCTGAACTTGATGAATATCCTGAGCCATATGTTGTAAGAGGACCAAATCTTATGACAGCTCACCCGGTTGAGGTTAGTGTTACAAGTCAGGAGATAGCTCACTGTATAGACAAGTCTGTTGCAAAAATTGAGGCAGCTGTTATTTCAGTTTTAGAGCAGACTCCTCCTGAGCTATATGCAGACATTGTTCAGAAGGGGATATTTCTGACAGGAGGCGGTGCGCTTCTCAGAGGACTGGATAAGAGACTAACAGACAAGATTAATATTAAGTTTCATATTTCTGAAGATCCGCTGCATGCAGTTGCACGAGGAACAAGCATAGCACTTAAGAATTGCGACAAACTCCCTTATCTGATAAGATAATAATAACACAATGACACAGAAGAGATCTCCCCGTTTTCAATGGCTGGTATCTCTGTTGCTCTTCCTGGTACTTGAGGGGTTTTCGCTGATAATGATATCAGAGAATTCATTTTTTCAGCACCTGAAGATCAGTGGGGCGTATATGGCTGTCAGAGGTTCTCTTAGTAAAACAGGTTCTGAGATAAGGTATTTTTTTAATCTGAGGGATGTAAACCGGGAGCTTGAAAAGGAGAACCAGAGGTTGCTAAGCTCTCTTGAGTCATTTAGAGGTTCCGGTGCTGAGGCAGATACTTCAGAGGCGCAATATATTTATATACCGGCAAGAATTGTAGCAAACAGCACCAATAACAAGCAGAATTTCATCATTATAGACAAGGGGAGCAGGGATGGAGTAAAGGAGGATATGGGTGTAATATCCCCTCTGGGAGTCGCCGGAGTTATTAGCAAGGTCTCAGATAGATACTCGTATGTTATTTCTTTGCTTAACATAAATCAAAGCATCAGTGCCCGTATTGGAAGAGAGGGGGCCTTCGGGCCAATGGTCTGGGACGGGAAAAGTGCCCAAAGGGCATTACTTACTGACATCCCGCAGCACATTAGATTTACGGTTGGGGATACAATATTTACCAGCGGATTTTCAACAATTTTTCCCGAAAATATTCCGCTCGGTACAGCAGGAAAATCAAAAATACTGAGAGGTACACATAAGGAGATTCAGGTAAGGCTGTTTCAGGACTTCAAATCTCTCAGATATGTAAGGGTAGTTATCAACAGACATAAGGAGGAGCTTGACAGCTTGATACAAAAAGATGAAACAAGGGGTAAATAATACGGTAATCTTCTTCAGCTTTTTAATTGCTCAGCTGCTGGTCTCAAATTTCATAGATTTTGGACCAATGCTGTTTATTGTTCTCTACCCCCTCTTTATACTTACGCTCCCTGTAGGCCTCTCCCCTGCCTATGTTCTTTTATGGGCATTTGCCATGGGAATGGGTACCGATCTCTTATATAACGGGATGCCGGGTATTAACTCGGCCTCAGCAGTTATGATGGCCTTCCTTCGTCAGCCGGTTCAGGGCCTGCTTATAAGAAAGGGAGAGCTGGACAGTCAGATAAGGCCGGGGATTGCAGAAGTGGGATTAAGCCGATTTCTCGCCTATGCGCTTATATGTCTTACAATCCACCATCTGACATATATTTTTGCAGAGAGTTTCTCATTTGTGTACTTCTCAGGTAATCTTCCCAGATTACTGATTAGTCTTGCAGTAAATCTCGCTCTTCTGCTGTTGTTAGAGTTTGGTGTCTTTTACAAAAACTGGAAATAGGGGGGACTATAAATGGGCGTTGAACTTAAGGATAAAAGGAGCATACTGATAGTGGGGCTGATAGTGGTTGCTGTTGTAATGATCCTTCAGCTGTTCAATCTGCAGATACTTGATGAGCAGTATAAAATCACAGCAAGTAACAACGCTTTCAGATATGATGTAAGGTACCCTGCAAGGGGAATTATATATGACAGGAATGGCAAAATACTTGTAGGTAATGCCACTGCATACGATATAATGATTACCCCTTACGAGGTCAAAGAGCTGGATACTGCAGATCTTTGTGAGATTTTTGACCTTAATCTGGAGGATATCCGGAAAACACTTGCTGACTACAGAAAAAACAGGCGCCGGATTGGATACCAGTCCCTCCCTTTTGTTAAACAGATTACTCCGGAGCAGTATTCAATCTTTCTTGAAAAATCCTATAAATTTACCGGATTCAGTGCAATACCAAGAACTATCAGAACCTATCCATATAACGCCTGCGGAAATCTGCTGGGCTATATTACAGAAGTTGACACCGCCTTTATCAGGAAGAATCCTGAATACAGAAGAGGAGACTATGTAGGGAAGACCGGAATTGAACAATCCTATGAAGGTTTCCTTAAAGGCGAAAAGGGATATAACATATTTTTAAGGGATGTTCACAACAAAGTAAAATCAAGCTTCTCGGAGGGGAAATATGACAAAGAGGCTATCCCCGGAAAAAACATTACATCATCTATTGACGCTGAACTTCAGCAATATGTTGAATCTCTTATGCAAAATAAGATAGGCAGTGTTGTTGCCATTGAGCCGTCAACCGGAGAGATACTGGCACTGGTCTCAAGCCCCGGTCTTGAGGTATCAAAACTCGCTTCAATCAGTAAATATTACAACGAAATAGTAAATGACCCCCTGAAACCAATGTTTAACAGAGCTGTTATGTCTCCCTACCCTCCCGGTTCTGTATTTAAACTTGTAAACGGACTTATCGCTCTTCAGGAGGGTGTAATTGATACAACTACAACATATCCCTGCAACATGGGGTACAAAGTTGGGAGAGGCATAGCCTGCCACGCACACCCCTCCCCCACAAACCTTACCACCTCAATAATGATGTCATGTAATGCATATTATGCAAATGCATTCAGACTTACAATTGACAACCCTAAATACTCAAGCGTAACAGATGCATTTATTAAATGGAGAGAGTATGTTCAGAGTTTTGGGTTTGGAGTTAAACTTGGGAGTGACCTCCCCGGGGAGCAGGGTGGTGTGCTGCCATCAACAGAGGGTTATAATAAAATCCACGGACTCAACAGATGGAAATCCCTCTCAATTATATCTCTGTCCATTGGACAGGGGGAGTTGGGGACAACACCTTTGCACCTTGCAAATC
This sequence comes from Bacteroidales bacterium MB20-C3-3, assembly GCA_035609245.1. Lineage (NCBI taxonomy): Bacteria > Pseudomonadati > Bacteroidota > Bacteroidia > Bacteroidales > Bacteroidales bacterium MB20-C3-3. Next base: position 1,343,303 of record CP141202.1, read on the forward strand.
TTGCTGCAACTATTGCTAACAGAGGATATTATCATACCCCGCATATTATTAAAGGAGCTGAAGACACTACATTGCAAACAGATTTTTCTGAAAGACACTACACTTTGGTAGATACCACAAATTTCAAAAAAATAATACACGGAATGTACCTTGCCGTTAATGCTCCTCCGGGTTCCGGAGCAACCGCATCAAGAGTTGCTGTACCCGGTCTGGACATATGCGGCAAAACAGGTACCGCTCAAAACCCTCACGGCAAAGATCACTCGGTTTTTATATGTTTTGCTCCCAGAGAGAACCCTAAGATAGCAGTAGCAGCTTATATCGAGAATTCCGGATTTGGAGGCACCTGGGCTGCTCCCATTGCCTCTTTGCTTGTTGAAAGGTATCTTAAAGGAGTTGTTGAGAGAAAGGATCTTGAGGCTCATATAATAAGTTCCAACCTTATACAGAACAATAAAAGATGAAGACACCACTTAATCTTTACAAGAAACTTGACTGGCCTCTGATAGTTACCTATCTGGCTCTTGTTCTGATAGGATGGATATCAGTATTTGCATCTGTATATGATGAAGAGCATGCTCATATTCTTGATATGTCTCAGCGTTATGGAATGCAGTTTATCTGGATTGTAACATCAATGGTTATTGCAACCCTTATTCTTTTTGTAATTAACCCAAAACTTTATAATGTACTGGCCTGGATCTTATACTTTCTAAGTTTGCTCCTGCTTTTTGCCGTAATTTTTATTGGAGTTGAGGTAAATGGCTCTAAATCCTGGTTTATGATTGGCCCTTTCAGATTTCAACCGGCAGAGCTCGCAAAAATTACAACTTCTCTGGCTCTTGCAACCATGATGAGTGCCTATAATTTCAAACTCAAACACTTTACCTCTTTTGCAAAGATTGGGCTGACAATACTGGTTCCAATGGCACTTATAATTCTTGAAAAGGAGACCGGTTCTGCTCTTGTTTTCTTCAGTTTTATCTTTGTCCTGTACAGGGAGGGGCTAAGCGGATGGTTCCTGGTATTTGGGATCCTTGCAATACTTCTTTTTGTCCTTACACTTGCCTTCTCTCCGTTTGTATCACTGATTGTTCTTTTTGGTCTTACCCTGACCGCTCTCACTTTAATATCCAGAGAGTATATAAAGGGCTTCTTGTTAGCAGTGGTATCTATACCTATGCTAATTTTTTCACCTGAACTTGGACAGCTTGACCTTCTGAGTTTTGCATCTTCTCTCTCTCCTGCTCAGTGGATGCTGATTGTTGCCTCCCCATTTCTTACATATTTCACATACATAACTTTTAAAAAGAGAGAGGTTTACTATAAATATATTCTACTCTCTTTTTTGATTTCAACAATTTTGATCTTCTCTGTTGACTATTTTTTTGAAGAGATACTGCAAGAGCATCAAAGATCCAGGATTGAAAACCTACTGGGTGTTACAGAGGATCTGCAGGGAGCCGGATATAATGTTCACCAGTCAAAAATTGCTATTGGATCAGGTGGCTTCTGGGGGAAGGGATTCCTTAAGGGGACTCAGACTAAGTTTAATTTTGTCCCCGAGCAGAGCACAGACTTTATCTTTTGCTCAATTGGTGAGGAGTGGGGCTTTGCAGGCTCGGTTATTGTGATTGGACTATTCCTCTTTTTAATAATCCGAATATTATCACTTGCAGACAGACAAAAGGATACATTTATTCGCATATATGGTTACTCTCTTGCATCTGTACTATTCCTCCACTTTTTTATAAACATTGGCATGACAATAGGAATAATGCCCGTAATAGGGATTCCGTTGCCATTTATAAGCTACGGCGGCTCCTCATTATGGGCATTTACTATATTCCTGTTTATCTTTATACGACTGGATCTGGAACGATGGCGCTAAGATCATCGTTTATATCCTCGTAAACAAACTCTACATCTGATTTCAGGTACATCATTACTACGCCTTTTGCAACCTTCTCGCCCGTTTTAACAAAAATTTGCTCAACAGTTCCGTCAAAGGGAGCTCTTATGATATTCTGCATTTTCATTGCCTCATATATCATAATCTCATCTCCCTTATTAACATGACTACCAAGTTCTACAGAAAAAGAGGTAACAACGCCCGGAATCACGGAGAGTATCTCCTGAGGATCAGGTCTTTTCCATTGCTTTCTGTTCCTGTATTTTTTAGTTAAGTTAGTCTTGTAGTTTCTGGCATTTGGAAAGATCTGCAATGTTTCATAAACAGTCATCTCTTCCGGGTTTATTTTATTTTTTTTCATATTAAAATGGTGGAATACCGTGCTTTTTTGTAGGCCTCTTTACAACTTTATTCTCTGAGACACTAAGGGCATGCTTCAGGTAGTTTCTTGTCTCCGTAGGATCAATAACAGAGTCAATATATCCTTTGGCAGCAGCAACATAAGGATTAGCAAATTTCTTCTTGTACTCTTCAACCTTCTGCTTTCTCATTGCCTCGGGATCTTCCGCCTCCATTATCTCCTTACGGAAGATTATATTTGCGGCACCCTCAGGTCCCATAACAGCAATCTCCGCAAGTGGCCATGCAAATACAAAATCGGCCCTTAGATGGCGGGAATTCATCGCAATATATCCACCACCATAAGCCTTTCTGAGGATAACTGTAATTTTTGGAACAGTTGCCTCACTATATGCATAGAGAAGCTTAGCTCCGTGACGGATAACCCCGGCATGCTCCTGATCTACACCAGGCAGATAACCCGGCATATCTTCAAGTGTAATCATAGGAATTTCAAATGCATCGCAGAATCTGATAAACCTTGCAGCCTTGTCTGAAGAGTCGCAATCAAGTACTCCTGCCAAAACCAAAGGCTGGTTGGCAATAAAGCCCACTGTTCTTCCGTCAATCCGGCCAAAGCCAACAACAATATTTGCAGCCCACATCTCCTGCACCTCAAAAAACTCAGAAGAGTCAGTCAATGCCTTAATTACATCTCTTACATCATATGGTTTTGTTGGCTCAACAGGTACAATTTTTTCAATTTTAAATTTCTTGAGAGGTTCTGTACTTTTTCTAGGTTTCCCTTTACACTCATTGCAAGCGGGTATGTAGTCCAAAAGTGTTTTTATCTGAGTGAAACACTCGGCCTCACTGTTAGCAAAAAAATGGGCATTACCTGTTATCTCACTGTGAACGCGGGCTCCACCAAGAGATTCCATATCTATCTCCTCTCCAAGAACAGACTTAATTACTTCCGGCCCCGTTATAAACATCTTTGATATTTTGTCTACAACAAATACAAAGTCTGTAAGAGCAGGCGAGTAGACAGCACCCCCGGCACACGGGCCGAGTATAACTGACAATTGAGGAATTACCCCACTGGCAAGGGTGTTTCTGAAAAAGATTTCACCATAACCTGCAAGAGAGTTTACACCCTCCTGGATCCTTGCACCACCTGAATCATTAATTCCAATCAAAGGAATTTTCATTCTAAGGGCGTAGTCCATAATTTTTGTGATTTTACGAGCGTGCATTGATCCTAGTGATCCACCTGCAACTGTAAAATCCTGTGCATAAATTGCTACAGGCTTACCATTTATAGTACCTGTACCAATAACCACTCCATCTCCGGCAAGATTTTTTCCCTCCATACCAAATTCACGAGCTTCGTGTTCAATAAAAAGGTCGTATTCAAAAAAAGAACCGGCGTCTAAGAGCTGGTTGATTCTCTCTCGCGCCGGAAGCTTTCCCATAGCTATTTGCTTTGCAATGGCAGACTCGCCTCCGCCTTGCACAGCCTTTTCCCTCCTGTCCTGCAGCTCAGAGATTTTTCTACTTAATAAACTCATAGATTTTTGTTTTAGTTCACACAAAAATATGAAAATATTTTAATTCGCAATGTTCAGAAAATATTGTATAAATTTGCAGGATAACCCTTGTAATAACAATCTAATAAATAGAATAATATGTCACTTTCATTCGTCGACAGACACAATGGACCAAGACCACACGATGAGCAGGAAATGCTCTCCGTTCTGGGGGCATCCAGCCTGGAGGAGCTTGTTAAACAGACCGTTCCGGCTGATATCTTACTGGACAAGCCACTTGCTCTTGACAAAGCTCTAACTGAGCACGAATATTTATCAAAGATTAAGGCAATGGCCTCAAAAAACAAAAATTTCCGCTCAATGATTGGTCAGGGATTCTACGGAACAGCCTCTCTACCTGTTGTAATCAGGAACATTTTTGAGAACCCGAGCTGGTATACTTCATACACTCCATATCAGGCAGAAATTTCACAAGGCCGCCTTGAGGGACTCCTTAATTTTCAGACAATGGTTGCTGACCTTACCGGCTTTAAGATGGCAAACAGTTCAATGCTTGATGATGCCACAGCTGCAGGAGAGGCGGTAAGGATGATGTATGAACTTCGCTCCCGTGACGCTGTAAAGGCAGGTAAAAACAAAGTATTTATTGATGAAAACATATTTCCTCATGTACTGGCTGTTATAGAGACCCGCGCTGAGGTACTGGGAATAGAGGTTGTTTCAGGCAAATTCAACACTGTTAAATTTGATGATATGTTTTTTGGGGCTGTGCTCCAGTACCCTGCCGGCAACGGAGAGGTATGCGACTATACAGATTTCTGTACAAACGCTCATGCAAAGGGTATTCTTGTAACAGCTGTAACTGACCTCCTTGCCCTTACCGTTCTTAAGGAGCCTGCTGCGTGGGGTGCAGATATAGCAGTTGGTACAGCACAAAGATTTGGTCTGCCTATGGGTTTTGGAGGACCTACAGCCGGATTTATGGCTACCAGGGATGAGTACAAACGAAATATGCCGGGTAGAATCATTGGAATTTCTGTTGACAGACTGGGAAATCAGGCTCTCCGTATGGCTCTCCAGACAAGAGAGCAGCATATTAAAAGGGAGAAGGCAACCTCAAATATTTGTACAGCCACTGCCCTTATGGCAACAATGACCGGTATGTATGCAGCTTACCACGGACCTGAAGGGTTGAAATCTATTGCAATGAATGCTTATGGTTACGCCCATGCGGTTGCATCTGAACTGAAAAAAGTGGGATTTAAACTTGCTGCTGAGAATTTCTTTGACACAATTCATATCACAGGCGTAAAGGCATCTGATATAAAATACAAGGCAGAACAAAAGGGAATTAACTTTTACTACCCTTCTGAGGATTCGGTAATTATCAGCTTTGACGAGCTTTCAAATTGTGCGGAGGCTACAACAATTCTGGAAATTTTTGGACGAAATCTTTATGAATGCCCCGGACTCCCTGAAGGAAAAATATTCATGGCACGTGAGAGCAGTTATCTGACTGCCGAGGTGTTCAGCAAATACCATTCAGAGACCGAGATGATGAGGTACATCAAGAAGCTGGAGAGAAGAGACATCTCTCTAACCCACTCAATGATTCCTCTTGGCTCTTGTACAATGAAGCTTAATGCAGCTGTAGAGATGTTCCCGATGAGCTTCTCTGAGCTTGGTAATGTTCACCCGTTTGCACCTGCTGATCAGGTACAGGGATATATGGAGCTTATCAAGGAGGTTGAAAATGATCTTGCTGTTATAACAGGATTCCACGCAACTTCACTTCAGCCAAATGCGGGCTCTGCAGGTGAGTTTGCCGGTCTCATGACAATTCGTGCATACCATATTGCCCATGGACAAACCCAGAGAAACGTAGTGCTTATTCCTACATCCGCTCACGGAACAAATCCTGCATCGGCAGCAATGGCCGGAATGGAGATAGTTCTTGTATCATGCGATGAGATGGGAAATATCAATGTTGATGAATTCCGCCAGAAGGCAGCACAGTACAAGGAGAGACTCTCCTGCACAATGATTACATACCCTTCCACTCATGGTGTTTTCGAAGTTAAGATAAAGGAGATGATGGATATCGTCCACAAAAACGGCGGATTGGTATATATGGACGGAGCAAATATGAATGCTCAGGTGGGTCTTACAAATCCCGGCTTCATAGGAGCTGATGTTTGCCACCTGAACCTGCACAAAACATTTGCAATTCCTCACGGCGGCGGCGGTCCCGGAATCGGCCCTATCTGCTGTACAAAAGAGCTTGCACCATACCTTCCTTGCCATCCTTTCCTTACCGATTGCGACCACAACGGTGTGAAAGCAGTCAGCTCTGCCCCTTACGGATACCCAATGGCACTTCCTGTAACACATGCTTACATAAAACTGCTCGGCCCGGATGGTCTGAAAAAGGCAACAGAGGTGGCAATCCTAAATGCAAATTATATGTCGGCAAAACTGGCCGAAGCGGGCTATGCTACTCTCTACACAGGAAAACCTGTTGGAAAGGGCAAAAGTGCTCACGGAAGAGTTGCACATGAATGCATTATAGATGTACGCCATTACAAAGCAACATACGGAGTTGATGCATCGGACATAGCCAAGCGACTGATGGACTTTGGATTCCACGCCCCTACCCTCTCATTCCCTGTTCACGAAACCTTAATGATTGAGCCTACCGAGAGCGAATCAAAAGCTGAGATGGACAGATTCATTGATGCAATGATTGTAATCAAGAGTGAGTGCGAAGCCATCAAGGCTGGTGAAATGGACAAGGCAGACAATCCGCTCAAGAATGCTCCTCACACTGCCGCAGAGGTCTCTGCCGACACCTGGAGCCACCCATACGGACGCGAACAGGCCGCCTATCCACTTGCCTGGATCCGCGACAATAAATTCTGGCCTCACGTAACCCGCGTAGACAACGGCTACGGAGACAGAAATCTGATGTGCAGCTGCGAAGACTGGAAAAACTAGTCAGAAGCAGCTCTAATTTTTCAACCTCCTCCAATTTCAATTCGTTTGAAGAGGAGGAGGTTTTGTTTTCAAAGACTTGTCGCTTACCATCCCAAGGCCTGCATACACATCCTTCCCCAGTCAACAGCAGCCCCTCAGGAACTTTTCCTCCTCATTCGCTTCGCTGCTTCCGGCGGAGGTTCCTTCGCTCAAAGACCTGCTCCTTATCCCTACCTGAATCACCCGCAGCCCCTCCGGAACTTTTCCTCCTCGCTCACTTCGTTCGCTGTGGCGGAGGTTCCTTCGTGTCTCGGTTGATTCAGGCAGGGACATGGCAATCTTTTTACATAGTTCACATTGCAGATCAACCGCAAAAAGTGTTAATAAGGAGAAAAACAGCGTTATACAGAGGTGCAGGTATGACGGATAACCGGCTGTATAAACTGCGAAGCACCTTTTAAACTTGGCGGGAGGTTTGACAGGGATATTTGTTTATCTAACAGGTAGTTAGGTGTTTAAAAATTGGTTTTTTAAAAAGTTTTTCAAAAAGCAATTTGCAATTACCAGATTTATAAGCATATATACGAATATCCCTGTCAACCTACCCGCCCACCCGGCCTGAGTTGGCCATTCGGCAGATGATTTTTGCGAAACCCGTGCGGTTCTAAGTCTCAGATTATCAATGTGTAGACAATCCACCTGTCAGGTGACCTGACAGGTGGATTGCTTATGTTTAGGTAATCAGCGTGTTATAGCGGTGTGGGTATATAGTTTACTTCTGGACTTTGACGTGGGAAACTTTAGGCGTGGTTGGGACGAACCTCCATCATCTTTATTATGAGTTAATTGCAAATCGCAATTTATTGATAATGTGAGAATTGTGTTTTAGAATAACCTGCAAATCAACCTCGTGGAGGTTCGTCCCACCCAAACCAAGATCTCCGGCCGCAGGCCGTATAAACTGCGCAGCACCATATAACTCTGCGGAAGGTGGTTTGAACCCGTATGACTGTAACACACAGATTAAGAGTAAAATGACACTTTATCCGAGGGGTGACCCCTCGGATAAAGTGTTAAAGCACACATTGCTAGAAAGTTCAGGCCGCACGGATATTCGAAAACTTGAACCGGGTTAAGCCGTTCGGCAGAAATTATTTGTTATATTTATGATTCAAAACGTGACCTGGAATTATGCAGAGTAAATATCCAATATTTGAATTGAGAGAAATAAAGAGGATTGTATTCTTTTCTCTGATAATTACATTATGTTTGGCTTGTATTGCTGTATTTTTCGATTTGAGACTATTTAACCTTATTGCTTTTCTGGGTCCGGCCTTTATTATTGTCCAGAAAATCCGAACAAAATATTTAATAAATTCTGAGGAGATGACCTTCTCAATAATGTTCGGCAAAAAAGAGTGGCGAAAAGTTAATCTGAATGATATCTCCAAGATGGAAATTCATCGCAAGAAAAATGGAAAAATCAAGAAGATTAACCTTCGCAATTCATCCAATATCTTCTTTACTGCTGAGCCAGCAAGAGGAGATGAATTTGCCGCTCAGATAAAAAAGTTGCTTCCCGGAATCAACACAGAGGAGCGCAAAGCTAAATGGTATAGTTGATATCTATGTCCATAAGCAGTATTAAAAAAATTGTCTATATTCGTTCAAAATTTCTCCGTAATGGCCTCATACAAATTCACATTTGTGCTGAATCTTTACCACAAACCCGGTAGAGGTCTCTTCTCTTGTCTAATGAACTGACCCCACCCCACCGCCCGGCAAAGCCCGGCAGCACCCGGCCACTACCTCAGGGGTAAATGGCCAAACAACACATAATCAGACGTTTAAAAAACTTGCCGCTTATTAGGGAACAGCTTAACTAACAGCATTTTGGCCATTTACCCCTGAGGTAGTAGCCAAACCACACCACATACACACCAACACAATGACAGAGAGAATTTCAAAACTTAGAAAAATATCGGTGGAGACCGAACCTTCGCTCTCAATTGAGAGGGCGTTGATAGAGACTCAATTCTATAAAGAGAATCTGGACAAGTATCCGGTGCCTGTATTAAGGGCGCTCAATTTTTTGGAAATCTGCAAGAAAAAAACAATTTACATAGGTGAGGATGAGCTTATAGTAGGTGAGAGGGGTCCAAAGCCAAAGGCTGTACCCACCTTCCCGGAGCTCACCTGCCATTCGGTGGAGGACCTGAACGTACTAAACACAAGAGAGTTGCAGAGATATACAATAAATCAGGAGGATATAAAAAGATATGAAGAGGAGGTAATCCCGTTCTGGAGTGGCCGTACGCAAAGGGAGAGGATATTCTCTCATGTGCCACAGGAGTGGAGAGATGCCTATGAATCAGGCCTCTTCACAGAGTTTATGGAGCAGAGGGCACCCGGACACACCGCCCTTGATGGTAAGATTTACAAATTCGGGATGCTGGATTTTAAACGGCAGATAATAGAGCATCTGGACTCCCTCGACTTCCTTAACGACCCTGAGGCCACAGACAAGCAGGAGCAGCTCCGGGCAATGGATATCTCCTGCGATGCGGCAATCCTTTTTGCTGAGAGGCACGCTCTTCTGGCGGAGAGAATGGCTGCTGATTTACAGAAAGAGTTGGAGAGTAAGGCCGATGATTCCGTGAGGAGGAGAGCTATTGACAGACGCATTCAGGAGCTTCGCAAAATTGCGGAGGTGTGCCGGTGGGTTCCGGCAAATGCGCCGCGGAACCTGCACGAGGCACTGCAGATGTACTGGTTTGTTCACCTCGGCACCATAACTGAGCTAAATGGGTGGGATGCAATGAACCCGGGCCATCTTGACCAGCATCTGGCTCCGTTTTATGAAAAGGAGTTTGCAGAGGGCACCCTGACCCGCGATGAGGCAAAGGAGCTCGTCTCCTGCTTCTGGATTAAGGTAAACAACCACCCTGCCCCTCCAAAGGTGGGAATTACTGCAAGGGAGAGCGGCACATACAACGACTTCACAAACATAAATATAGGGGGTGTAAAACCAGACGGTACAGATGGCAGCAGCGAGATTTCATACATAATCCTGGAGGTCATAGAGGAGCTTCATATCCTCCAGCCGGGCAGCTCAATCCACATCAGCAGCAGAACTCCCGACAGGTTCCTCCTGGCCGGGTGCGAAGTAATCCGGAAAGGGTACGGATATCCGTCGGTTTTTAATGCCGACGCCTATATTCAGGAGATGGTGAGGCAGGGTAAAAGTCTGCAGGATGCACGCGAAGGTGGTTGCAGCGGCTGCATAGAGGTGGGCGCATTCGGCAAGGAGGCCTATCTTCTTACCGGCTATCTGAATGTCCCTAAAATTCTGGAAGTTACCTTAAACAACGGCGTTGATCCTGTGGGCGGAAAACAGGTGGGTCTCAAAATCGGAGAGGCTGCAGATTTTAAAAACTTTGATGAGCTTTATGATGCTTTTATAAAGCAGCTCAACTATATAACTGATTTAAAGATACGGGTAAGCAACTATATTGACAGAATGTTTGCAAAATATGCCCCGGCCACCTTCCTCTCAGTTGTAATTGAAGATTGTATCAAAAAGGGGAAGGATTATTACAACGGAGGCCCGAGGTATAACACAAACTACATTCAGTGTACCGGTCTGGGTACCGTTACCGACTCCCTGGCCGCCATTAAATGGCATGTTTTTGAAAAGCAAACAGTCACAATGGAGAGGCTGTTGACGGCTGTGGCAAACAATTTCAGCGGAGAGGAGATTCTGAGGCAGAGGATTATCAACAAAACCCCGTTCTTTGGAAACGATAATGACTATGCCGATTCAATAGCAGTAAGGGTTTATGAAGACCTCTTTAAAGCCATAGAGGGCAAGCCAAATACAAAGGGGGAGAGTTTCCATCTAAATATGCTCTCAACTACTTGTCACGTATATTTTGGCAAGGTTACAGGAGCAACTCCCAACGGCCGCCTTGCCGGTCTGTCAATATCAGACGGCACCTCCCCTTCACAGGGGGCAGACACCCACGGCCCCACAGCTGTAATAAAATCTCTGGGCAAACTGGACCAGATAAAATCCGGCGGAACATTGCTAAACCTCCGGTTCCTTCCATCACTGGTAAAGAGCAACTCAGACCTTGTGAAACTCGCCTCCCTTATAAGGAGCTATTTCTCAATGAACGGCCACCACATTCAGTTTAACATAGTTGATACCGATACACTTCGTGACGCCCAGAAAAACCCCGGAGAGTACCGGGACCTGCTTGTACGAATGGCCGGATACAGCGACTATTTCAATGATATGAACAGAGACCTCCAGGAGGAGATAATCTCCAGGACAGAGAATTCATTATGAGTCTGATATTTGACATTAAAAGATACTCAATTAACGACGGCCCCGGAATAAGAGTCACCATCTTCTTCAAAGGGTGTCCGCTTAATTGTGTCTGGTGCCACAATCCGGAGGGCATAAGCCAAAAAAAAGAGAAGCTTTACAACAGACAAAAGTGCATTAACTGCAAAAGCTGTGTGGCCAGCTGCCCAAACTCGGCTCTTGCTATGGAGTATGATGATATCTCTACTGATGCAAATCTTTGCATTAACTGCGGAGAGTGCACAGAGGCCTGCCCAACCGGAGCACTGGAGATTTCAGGCGAGGAGCTCTCTGCAGAGCAGGTAATGACTGAAATTAAAAAGGAGTCAATCGTACTTGATCAAAGTGAGGGAGGGGTGACTTTTTGCGGCGGAGAGCCTTTAATTCACAAGAAGATGCTCATGGAACTTCTCGACAGATGTGGTGAATTGAGGATTCACAGAGCAGTTGACACATGCCTCTTTGCAAGCGAAGAGGTTGTAAGAGAGGTCGCCGGCAACTGCGAACTTATACTTGCAGATTTAAAACATATGGACCCTCAAAAGCACAAAGAGTTTACCGGTCAGACAAACGAACTGATTCTGGCAAATATCAGGATGCTGGCAGAGGAGGGCTACAATTTCATCGTCCGCATACCGCTGATTGAGGGGGTTAATGCCGATGTGGAGAACATAAAATCCACCGCAGAATTCCTGGCTTCACTCCCCGGAGCAGAAGAGAGGCAAGTAGAGCTGCTGCCATACCACAATGTTGGAATGGGAAAACACTCGCGAATGGGAAGCAGATATAACCCGCTCAATATCCCTATGGAGAAACCATCTTCTGAAACAATCTCCCGCTGCATTTCCTTATTCGAAGAGTTTGGAATTGAGGCCACTGCAAAGTAAGCTGAAGCCCTTCCGTCATTTTTAGTATATTTGCATTCAGACTTCATATATAAAAGTTATGTTAGAGAACGAAATAACCACAAGAGCAACGGCACTGTTTGGAATTGTAGATGGCATAAATGCACTCCTCATTGAGTGGGGACTATCTCCAGCACTGGCAGGCTGGCTTGACGAGATTATATCTATGACACTGCTCTTCCTGCTTGCATATGGTATAGACCTTATCGCAAGATTTGTTCTGCACAGGGTTGTGGGTCATCTGGCAAAATTCACAAAAACTCAGTGGGATGACCTTTTTGTTGAGGAGAAGGTATTTAAGCACATCGCACATGTAATCCCTGCTATTGTATTTTATCTGAGCACTCCAATAGCATTAAAGTCTCTGTTCTGGATTAATCTGTTTGAAAAAGGTGCTCTTATTTATATTGTTTTTGTAATCATAAGAGCAGTTCACGCCTCAACAAAGGCGATGACCAAAGTTTACACCAAGTCAGAAGATTACTCAAACAAACCCATACAGATTATATTTCAGATAGTTGCAGTTATTGCATATTTTGTAGGGGGTATTTCGCTCCTCAGCATTCTTCTTGACACATCATTTGCAACACTCTTCGCAGGGCTTGGAGCCTCTATGGCAATTATAATTCTGGTATTCAAAGATACAATTCTGGGCTTTGTTGCCGGTTGGCAACTCTCCTCAAATGATATGCTGAGACAGGGTGACTGGATTACAGTTCCCAAATATGGTGCAGATGGAAATGTTGAAGAGGTAAGCCTATACTCAGTTAAGGTGAGAAACTTTGACAATACTATAACTACTGTTCCTCCATATGCACTGGTAAGTGATTCATTCCAGAATTGGAGAGGTATGCAGGAGTCAGGAGGGAGAAGAATAAAGAGGTCCATTATCATTGATATGACAAGCATTCAGTTCTGTACTCCGGAGATGCTTGATAAATTCAGAAAAATAAAATACCTCACAGAGTATATAGATACAACTGAGGAGGTTATCCGCAATTACAATCAGGAGAATGGCACAGACAACACAATGATTGTCAACGGAAGAAGACAAACCAATATAGGAGTCTTCAGAGCATATATTCAGAAGTATCTGGAAAACCATCCTGAGGTTAACCACGAAATGACAACAATGGTCAGACAGCTTCAGCCAACCGAAAAGGGTATTCCGCTTGAACTTTATTTCTTTACAAAGATCAAAGACTGGATTTACTATGAAAATGTTCAGTCAGATATTTTTGACCACATCATGGCTGTTGTAACAGCTTTTGGACTGAGAGTTTTCCAGTACCCTTCAAGTAGCGGAGCCCCCTACCATTTATATACTGAATAGCCAGCCATCAAACCAATGGCATTAATTTAGTCCCTAAGAAATTTTACAAGGCTTTCTGAAAATCTCTGAAACCCAAGATCTGTTAAGTGCACTCCATCTACAGTGGCCTCATTATCATCTCCTATAAGCCCCTCTCCTCTGACATATTTTATGTTTCTATATCCCTCTTTTCTGAATTTTTCATACAGAGATCTCCAAACCTCATTCTCCTCCTTTATCTCAGCAGCATTTTTACTGTCAATAAACAGATGCGGAAAGCGCGGATTTTCAACCATTATAAAGTATTTACCGGGATTTGCAGATAATATGGTTCTTATAAAATACTCGGCACTGTCTCTTACCATCTGAGCATTCATATTGGGTAGACAATCCAGAACAAGTGTGTGAAAATCCACCATATTTATTGCCTTAGCTATGGCCTTATCCATACGGGCATTACCGGAAAAGCCCAGGTTAATGGTCTCTCTGTTGAGCATCCTGCCAAGTATTGCCGGATAGGCCATCCCGGGTCTTGATGCACAGCCACCCTGAGTAATACTTGTTCCGTAGAATATTACAGGTTTCCTCTCTGTGGAAAATATTAGTGCAGGATTGATGGGCTTACCCAAAAAAGCATCAGGCTCCACGCCAATTTCAAGAGACTCTACACCATCATAAAGCGGAAGATATGCAATATATTCCCTCATAACACTATCACCATTTCTTATAAATGCAGACATACTCTCCTTTGCTACCGGTTTGGCTGTTCCAATATATTTCCACTTATCCCCATCCAGAGTATACAGGTCAAGACCTCTTATTCCTGTATCTGGCATATGATTCATTGAAAAATTGTTTCTCACACTCCACCTTGCCGCAATAACAGGGCTGTCAGACCTGAATCTTACAGCAATCCCGGCTGAATTCACTCCGAGAGAGAGTAAAGACTCTCTAAACTCCCCCCTTAACTGCTCTGGTAATCTGGAATACTCCGCAAGTGGTGTATCATAAGCCATTCCCGTTATCTGGAGCGAGCGGGCATCTGTGTATTTAAGGTCCTTTAGTTCTGTTGCATTAGAAACAACAGGTTTTACCAGTGCAAAAAGGGTAACAGCCAGAAGGCACGAAACTCTGCTTGAAATTTTCATATATTGAATTTATAATTTTATCCACTCTATTTTTACCCCCCTTCTCTCCATCCCTCTAAACCAGGTCATCTGCCTCTTGGCAAACTGATGAATAGCAGTTGCCAGCTGATTTCTCATCTCCTCAAACGAGAGTCTTCCCAGAATATAAAGAGTCACAAACTTATACTCAAGCCCGTAGTAAATCAGGTCATCGGGGTTAATTCCAGAATCGATAAGAGCCTTTACCTCCTCAACCATCCCCTGCCTCAGCCTCTCATCAAGCCGATTGTCAATCCTTCTGATTCTCTCCTCCCTGCTTACATCAATCCCAATATATCTGGTTTTTAATGGTGAGAACTCTTGCCTTTGAGATGGGTTTTCTGAATTGAAAATGGCTATCTCCAAAGCACGAATCACTCTTTTTTTACTGTCAGTATCTGTTGTATTGTGAAGATTTTTATAACCCTTAAGCATCTCCGCAAGCTCCTCAATTGGGAGCCTCTCAAGCCTCTCTCTCAGCTCTGTATTGGGCGGCACCTCTGCCAGGCTGTATCCCATTGTAACAGAGTCAATATACAAACCCGAACCTCCGCAAAGGATGGGCTCTCTGCCCCTTGAAACAATGTCCCTGTAAGCTTTTTGAAAATCTTTCTGATACTCAAAGATATTATATTTTGTACCCGGATTTGCAATATCTATAAGATGATAAGGCACCTCTACTCCATTTACAATATAATCACTCAGATCCTTACCCGTCCCTATATCCATTCCTCTGTAAACCTGACGGGAATCGGCAGAAATAATTTCTCCACCCAACTCCAGTGCCATATTAACGGCATACCTGGTCTTGCCGGAGGCGGTTGGACCCAATATACAAATCAAATCTTGGTTCATTCCACAAATTTACACTATTTTTGCACTCCCATGCCTAAAGCAAAAAGCAAAATAGAGATTAAAAACAAGAGGGCCTCGTTTGATTACGAGTTCCTGGAGACATTTACGGCAGGTGTTGTCCTTAGCGGAACTGAGATTAAATCAATCCGTGCAGGCAAGGCCTCTCTGGCAGATTCCTACTGCTATTTTGCAAATGGAGAGCTCTATGTTAAGAATATGCATATTGCAGATTACTGGTGGGGTAGTTTTAATGCTCACGATCCAAGAAGAGACAGGAAACTATTGCTAAACCGAACAGAGCTCCGCAGACTTTTCAGAGGCTCCCGGGAGAAGGGGCTGACAATTGTTGCAACCAGACTCTTCATCTCTGACCGCGGTTATGCAAAACTAAACATAGCCCTCGCAAAAGGAAAACGCGAATACGACAAGAGACACTCCATCAAGGAGAAGGATATCAGGCGCGAACTTGACAGAGAAAATTAGGCTTTGTTTTTTATCATTGCCGGCTTCCCTCTGGTAATGCTGTAAATCAAAAGGGCTACTCCACCAATTATAAACGGTACGCTAAGCCACTGTCCCATATTTAGTGACATAGTCTGCTCAAATGCAACCTGTGGTTCTTTCACAAACTCAATAAAGAATCTGGCGGCAAAGAGACCTATAAGGAAGAGTGCAAACAGGGTACCTCTTTTAAGCTTAGGGAGGAATCTTTTGTAAATGAACATCAAACCGAGGAAGAGCGCAAGATATGAAAGGGCTTCATAAAGTTGAGTAGGATGTTTTGCTACAGTCTCACCCCTTAACTGAAAGATAAACCCCCAGGGAAGATCTGTAGGATTTCCGTATATCTCGGAATTCATGAGGTTTCCCAGTCTTATCATCATTCCGGCAAGTGCAGTAGCGATGCCCAACCTATCCATAATCCAGAGGAAATCAAATTTATAGGCAGGTCCGTATTTGCGGACAAACCACCACATTGCCAGCAAAATTGCAAGAGCTCCCCCATGGCTCGCGAGTCCCCCCTCCCATACCTTTAGTATCTCAATGGGACGAGCAAGATAGTATTCCGGTTCATAGAACAGACAGTGGCCGAGTCTGGCTCCAACCATTGTTGCTATTAACAGGGTATAGAGAAGGTTCTCAAGAATCCTCTCAGGAACTCCCTCCCTTTTGAAAAACCATTTGAAAATATAGTATCCTATTATAAATCCCGATACAAAAAGAACGCTGTAGTATCTAACCGCAACAGGTCCTATTGAAAATATCTCAGGCGATGGTGCCCAATTGATTGCCAGAAAATTTATCATAATATCAATTTATCTGCTTAACCGGACAAAAACGCTTAATGGCAGAGCCTTTTCAAATTTGTCTTTAAGCATAAGTTCTCCAAATGTAAGTGAATAACTCTTCCCCTTATCCTCTTGTTTCAGTGAAAACGATGTATTAATAAGGGTCTCTGCCAGTACCGCCGAATAACCATTAGAGTAGAGATTCAGTACTACAAAGCTACTCTTTTTGTCAACAATTGTATTTACCTCAGCAAGAAACTCATATAAAAGCTCATCCAGTTTCCACTTCTCTCCGTCAGGGCCATGTCCGTAAGCTGGAGGATCCATTATAACACCCTGATAAATATTACCTCTTCTTGCCTCTCTCTTTACAAACTTTAAAGCATCCTCAATAACCCAGCGGATATTATCCAGACCGCTGAGTTCCATATTACCCTTTGCCCAGGTGACAACCTGCCTGACTGAATCCAGATGAGTAACATCGGCCCCGGCACATTTTGCAGCCAGTGAGGCTGCGCCTGTATAGGCAAACAGATTAAGAATCTTTGGAGGAGCCCCGTTTATTGATTTAATTCTGTTTACCTCACTGAATATAAAATCCCAGTTGGGTGCCTGCTCAGGAAACACCCCAACATGTTTAAAAGATGTAAGACCCATTCTCAGTGAGAAGCGCAGAGAGCCTTTCCTGTATTCAACAGGCCACTGATCATCCATTTTTTTGAGTCTGTGCCAGGTTCCAGAGTCCTCTTTTCCTGCTTTACCAAATCCGGCTCCGGTAGTAAATTTTGTGTGAGCCATTCTGCTCCATTCTGCAGCTGACATAGACCTTTTCCAAAGAGCCTTTGGTTCCGGCCTAATTAGTATGTACTCTCCAAACCTTTCAAGTTTCTCAAACTCTCCCGAATCTAACAATTCGTAATCTTTCCAACCTATTGGGGATTCAAGCAATATCACCTTTTCAACAATTTTAGTTTTCAATAACGCCTCTAAGGTAATTATTTTTGTAAGAATATTTCTAAATTTGCCTCTTGATATAAGACACAATTAACAATTACGAAGATGCAAAAGATTGACAGTTACAACTTTTCAGGGAAGAGAGCAATTGTAAGGGTAGATTTCAATGTGCCACTTAATGAAAACTTCCAGATTACAGACGACACCAGAATTCGTGCAGCCGTTCCCACACTCAAAAAAGTACTGGAGAAGGGTGGTTCGCTTATTATAATGTCACACCTGGGCAGACCAAAAGGACCCACTGATAAATACTCACTCAAACACATAATTGGAGCAATAGAAGAGAAGCTGGGTACTACTGTTAAATTTGCACCTGACTGTATGGGAAATGAGGCAGCTGAACTATCTCAGAATCTGAGACCGGGTGAAGTTCTGCTTCTGGAGAATCTTCGTTTTTATGCAGAGGAGGAGGGTAAACCACGCGGTCTGGCTGAGGATGCCTCTGATGATGTAAAAAAGGCTGCAAAGGCAGAGATCAAAGAGAAGCAGAAAGAGTTCACCAAGAGGCTGGCATCATACGCAGACTGCTACATCAACGATGCATTCGGCACTGCACACCGCGCCCACGCATCCACTGCTCTTATAGCAAAATACTTCCCTCAGGACAAAATGTTTGGCTATGTAATGGAGGGTGAAATTAAAGCAATAGATAAAGTTCTTCACTCACCTGATAAACCTGTAACAGCAATTATTGGAGGGGCTAAGGTCTCTTCAAAGATAACTATCATTGAAAAGTTGTTTGATGTTGCAGACAACATGATTATTTGCGGAGGTATGGCCTTCACATTTGCTAAAGCAAAGGGTGGAAAAATTGGTCTCTCATTATGTGAAGATGACCAGTTGGAACTTGCGCTTACAACATTGGAGAAAGCAAAAGCAAAAGGGGTTAATATTATCTTTGACGGAGAGGTTGTTGTGGCTGATAAATTCAGTAATGAAGCAAATAAGCAGACTTGCGATATCTATAATATTCCTGATGGATGGATGGGTATGGATGCTGCCCCTTCTACACTTAAACTATGGGAAAATATACTAAACTCTTCCAAAACCATTCTGTGGAATGGCCCTGCCGGAGTATTTGAGATGCCTGAATTCGCACACGGCACTTTAAGGATAGCAGAGATTCTTGCCCAGGTTACCGCTAAAGGAGCCTTTACACTTGTAGGAGGCGGAGATTCCGTTGCCGCAGTTACTCAAATGGGATACGCAGACAAAGTAAGCTATGTCTCAACTGGTGGAGGAGCAATGCTGGAGTATCTTGAGGGAATTGAACTTCCCGGAATTAAAGCTGTAAAAGAGTAAATCAGAGAGAAGCAATGCGCAGGCCGGGCATTATTTTATGGGTGGCATATTTGCTTACCCTGCTGATAGCGGGCAGTTGCGGTAGTGCTTTAAAGATAGAGGGGCCTCCGGAGTCATATACTCCTGAGGCCTTTCTTCCATCTCCATCTGTTCTGCCTATTGTTGCCGAAATTGACCTCAAAGGTCTGGAGAGATCTGTAAACAGGAGGTTTGAGGGGCTGCTCTATGAAAACACAGGAGAAGAGAAAAAAGATCTGGAGATTAAGGTATGGAAAGCCGGAAACTTCTCTGTGTTTGCAAACAATGATGAAATTTCATACAGAATACCTCTGAAAATATGGAGCAGGTTTTCCTGGAAAGTAGAGAAATTCGGACTCAGTATAAGTGATAAATATGAGGCGACCGGGAGTTTGGCTCTTATCTATAAAACAAAATTTAATGTAGATTCTGAGTGGAATCTTAAAACAAGGACAACATCGGCAGGATACAACTGGATTGAATCTCCAAAGATGAGCATTGCAGGAGTATCCATTCCGGTAAAACCCATAGCAGATTTTGCTCTGTCAAAAACAGAAAGACAAATTACCCGGGAGATTGACAAATCAATTGCCGAGTCATTTAACCTTCGGGAGTATGTTGAGGGGTTCTGGAATTATCTCCAGGAACCTGTCCAAGTAGATAGCACATTCGATGTGTGGGTTAAAATTACTCCTGCAGGAATAGCTCTCTCTCCTATTGGATCCGCTTCAGGAAAACTTATTATCCCGGTTACATTTACCGGAGAGGTTGAATCTATCGCAGGAGACAGCATCAAAGTTTCCAGCCCGATTGCCCTTCCACCTTTGGGAAAAAATCAGGATAATCCGGGAAAATTCAATATTAATGTAAAGGCCGATGTTACATTTAGCCAGATTACCAAAGCAGCAATGATGCAGCTTGCCGGAATGGAATTTAAAGAGGGAGGAAAAAGCATCCTTGTAAAAGGGCTGAATCTATACAGCAGCTCAGGAAAGGCAGTTCTTGAGATGGATGTTGAGGGCTCTCTTAAGGGACGGCTGTATCTTACCGGAGAGCTGGTTTATAATCCAGACTCTCTCTCTGTTTCAGTAATTAATCCGGAATTTGATGTAAAAACCAGAAATGCTCTGGTTAAATCTGCCAACTGGCTTCTTCACGGAATGTTACTCAGAAAATTACAGCCATATCTTACTTATAAAATTGACAGTTTACTTGAGGATGTTAGGCTGGAGACAGACAATATGTTAAAAAAATACTCCCTTATGGAGGGAGTATATCTTATGGGAAATTTGCATGCTGTAAAAGTCACCAACATCAGTATGATTCCGGGAGCTGTCCGAATCAATGCAAGCCTGAGCGGAGATGTTAAGATAATTACAACAGATTTTTAAACTGTAAGGATCTCTTTCTCCTTAACTGCCAGAGCCTCTTCAATCTTCTTGTTGTAGTTGTCTGTCTCTTTCTGAAGAATTGACTCACCATCTTTAGCCACATCTTCCGGAAGACCATCTTTCTGATATTTCTTAAGAAGATCAACTCCATCTCTGCGTGCATTCCTCACACTGATTTTTGCATTCTCACCCTCTGCCTTTACTCTTTTCACAAGATCCTTTCTTCTCTCCTCAGTGAGCGGCGGAACATTAATCCTCACATGCTCTCCGTTGTTTGATGGTGTAAATCCAATATTGGCAACCATAATGGCCTTCTCAATCATTGGAATCATCTTTTTATCCCAAGGCTGAATCAGCATGGTTTTAGCATCAGGAGTGGTTATACTGGCTACCTGAGGAATAGGTGTGGGCGAGCCGTAGTAGTCAATCATCACATTGTTGAAGACTGCAGGGTTAGCTTTTCCTGCCCTGTATGTCTTGAGCTCCTCTTCTAGGTGCAGCAACGCTTTATGCATTTTATCCTTAGCTGCATCAATTACCTCTTTCTGTTTGCTTATATCCATATTCTTAGAATTAATTTTACAAAGATAGATTATTGTGTGGAAATTATTGTTCCTATACTCTCCCCTTTAACAATTCGTAAAAGGTTACCTGCTGTATTCATGTTAAAAACACCTATTGGCATTTTATTCTCTTTACAAAGAGCAAAAGCTGTCATATCCATCACTTTAAGATTATCAGCCAAAGCTTTGTCATAAGTTAAACTATGGTATTTTACGGCATCCCTGTTTTTCTCCGGATCACTGTCATAAACGCCATCCACCCTTGTACCTTTAAGAAGAATATCTGCACTTAACTCTACTGCCCTGAGAGCAGAAGCAGAGTCTGTTGTAAAGAAAGGGTTACCTGTTCCCCCGGCGATAATAGCCACACCCCCTCTCTCTAAAATAGACAGAGCACAGTCCCTTATATAATAGTTTGCAAAGGGTTCCATTGGTGTAGCACTGTATACCACAGCTTCAACCCCCAGCCCCTTCAGAGATAGCGAGAGACCTATACTATTAATAACTGTTGCGAGCATCCCCATCTGGTCACCTCTCACTCTGTCAAAACCCATCTTTACACCGGAGAGACCTCTGAAGATATTACCCCCTCCAATAACTACAGCTACCTGAACACCCATAGAGGTGAGTTCTTTAATTTCTGAGGCATATTTTTCAAACATATCCTCATCTATACCTTGGCCATCCGGCCCTCCTAGACTTTCTCCGCTCAATTTGAGCAGAACTCTTTTGTATTTCATTAGTAGGATTTATCAAACAAAAATAGCCAAATATTATGAAAATACCAAGTTAGGGGTTATCTTTGCGGCGGCTTGAAAAGAGTAATCAAAAGATAAAAAATATGGCAAACATTTTCACATCGTCTATCGGCAAAAAGCTTGTAATGAGCATATCCGGACTATTTTTGATTTTATTTCTACTGGTACACCTACTGGCAAATTCCGCTTACCTTTTTGGGCCGGAGGCTTTTGATACAATTATTGTGATCATGAGTTCCCCAGTTGTTGTTGCTATGGTTCCGGTTCTGGCAGCAGGTTTTGCTGTTCACATTATCTATGCACTTATTCTTAACAGAATGAACTACAAAGCAAGAGGGAAAGAGAGATATGCTGTTACTCACAAGGGCGAAGCAGACTCATGGGCATCAAAAAACATGCTTGTACTGGGATTGATTGTTCTTGGTTTTCTGGTTTTCCACCTTTCACATTTCTGGGCTAAAATGCAGCTTCCGGAATTCACCGGTGGTCATGCAGAGAATGTTAATGATTTAATGCATATTACATTTGGCAACACTTTCATTTACATATCATATATTGTTTGGTTTGCAGCTCTGTGGTTCCATCTTACCCACGGATTCTGGAGTGCTCTTCAGACTGTTGGGGCTAATAACCAGAAATGGATTCCCAGACTAAAAGCAGTATCATATATATATGCAACTGTAGTTTGCGGAGGATTCGTGATAATTGCAACTACTGCGTTCCTCAGAGCTAACGGCTACATAGGCTAGCTTAGTTATCTAAACAGTACCCTGATAATCCCGTCAGAGAGAAATAACTTTCCTGACGGGATTTTTATATTCCCGCCATCTCTTTGCAGTTCTCCTTTTTCAACCAGAAAGTTTATCTCATTTAAAAATGAGTCCCTGTCAACACTCTTAAACTTATCAAGCAGTACTGTTAAATTAAGTCCCTCTACTCTTCTTAAAGAGAGCATCAGACTCTCGTTGAAAAGGTCGTTTTCTGTCAAAACTTCAGTGGTAATGTAACCCTCCCTGTACCCTTGAGTTAGAGACAATGCAATACCTTCAGCAGAGTATCGTTTTATATAAGCACCCAGTGAAGGTCTGTTTGCATATCTCCGCACCCCGTCAAAAGAGTGTGCAGCAGGTCCCAGACCAAGATATGGAGTGTGATTCCAGTAACTGCTGTTATGTTTTGCCTCCCTCCCCTTTAATGCAAAACTAGAGACCTCATACTGCACATACCCCGCCTCTGCAAGTGTTGTTTGCAGAGTAGAGTACTGAAAATACGAGACATCATCCTCCAGAGGTTTGTAATCACCCTTTTCATAGTCCGCCCCCAACTTGGTTCCAGGTTCAATGCTAAGTTGATAGGAAGAAATATGATCAGGTCTGAGAGAGATAGCTGTTTTAAGGTTATCACTCCAATCTTCAGCAGAGAGCCGGTCAAAACCAAAAATAAGATCAATACTTATATTGTCAAACCCCACCTCTCTTGCAATATTATAGGCTTTGACAGCTGCAGCGGATGTGTGCCTTCTGTTCATCCATTTAAGATGAGTATCTTTAAACGACTGAATGCCCATACTGAGTCTTCTGACCCCGGCTCCATAAAGCCCTCTCAGATACTCCTCCGTTACATCATCAGGATTAACCTCAACAGTAAACTCATCCAGATCCCCTACATCTCCCAACCTACTGTCTTTACAGACTGTATGAGCAATTTCTGCAATAACTTCAGGAGTAATCAAAGAGGGAGTACCACCCCCAAAATAGAGAGTGTTATTCCTATCTGAAATACCATTGAAAAAACAACTCCTGGTTCCTGATTCAAGCAAAAGTGCTTCAGTGAACTTAGATACCCTTTTACCCGCCTTTACAGAGTAGAAATCACAATATGTGCAAAACTGCGAACAGAAGGGGATGTGTATATAGATACCGGCCAAAATATATTACCTTAACTGAAGCTCACCAGAGCCCAGTTTTGTCTCCTCGGTGAAAACATCCACTGTGTAAAGCCCCTTCAGGTACGGAGGATTGCCCTGGTAGAATACACAAATCTCAATCTCCTCTCCCTGGTAATCAACCTCTCTTGATGCAGAGTATATCATCTGTTCTCCATTAAAAGAGAAGATTTGTTCCTGACCGGAGGTCAAAAGAATTCCGTCAGGTCCTTTAATCCTTATAAAAACTCTTCTTGGACCTTTTGTGGCAATTGAATTTTCAACGAGACTCAAACAGGTACGAAGTTTAGCTGTTCTGCTGCTCCTGTCAGTATCCTTATTTGAAGAGTTGATTGCAGTCATTACAACACCTCTGCCCTTAACCACAGAGCCTATCTGGACCTGTTTTGCGTACTCCTCAGTTGTTGACTGTAGCTCCTGGAACTTCTCTTTACTCTGCTTGGCCTCGGTTCTTGCCTGAGTAGCCTCGTGCCTGAGCGAAATATTAAGTGTGTTAAGAGAGTCAATCTGCTTAATATATCCTCTCATTATACTCCTTAGTGTGCCAAGTTCCCTCTCATACTCCCTTAACTTAGACCTGTTAGTTGCCTCAGTACTTTTGACTCTTTCAATAAGCTGAGCAACCTTCTCTCTCTCTACGGTCAACTGAACATTAAGCGAATCATTATTTGAGGAGAGACCCTGATAGTCTGCCTGCAACTGTATCATCTCTCCTGTGAGCTTCTCTTTCTCCACAGTAAGATCATCAATAACACCACTTCTCTCTACCCACATCCAGGCAAGAACTCCCACAAGAACCACTGCAATGGCAGCAAGAACTATTACAATAGTTTTCAGTTTCTTTTCGTTTTCCATAATATTGATTTTACTCGTGAATAAAATAACTCCAAATACAAAAATAGAAATTTTTAGTAGCTTTGCCTTAACATAACCAATAATATTAACAAGGAAATGGCAGGTTTTAACTTTACGCAGTATATTACCAGGGCCCTCAAATATGCAATATATCTGGGAGTTGTATTTGTTCTGATTGTCTCTGTTTTCTCTCTCACATCTTCAGGTGAGTTTGACTACAAAAACCTGTTTCGCCCCGGAACAGGCTACCAGCTCATAATATTCTTCGTTGTTGTATCTCTGATTTACCCCATTTTTGGATTTGCAAAGAGAAAAGTCTATCTGAACAATGGATTTGCCAATGACAGAGATAAGATAATGGAGATATTTACAAACAGTAAATATTCAGTTATCTCTGAGACACCGGACTCAATAAAATTCAAACATAACTCTCCTATGCTCAGACTTATGAGGATGTACGAAGATACCATAACAGTAAATATTTCTGACAATCCTATCATTATTGAGGGGCTCCGTAAAGATGTATACAGAATTGCCAGAACAATTGAGTGGCATATAAGAGATGACCGCAAAGAGGATTAATCTTTAATATTATCTCGGATATTTATCGTGGTCCCACTCAGGGGCCACGATTTTTTTATCAGAAGGCAGTCTGAAACTCAAATAGGTTATTGGATGACCCTGGGATATAAATTGCTCTTCGTAATAAGTCTTTACTGAAAGTAGTTCTGCGATCTCCCCTGAAATACTCCCGTTATTAATTGAGCCATACACATCCTTGACCATCTCCAGAACTTCCAGATTATTCTTTTCTGCCAAAGCACATGTGTATTCGTGAAGATAGGGGCTATCTGTCTTAAGGTGGATGACTCCCCCGGAAACCAGGAATTTTTGGTATCTTTCCAGAAACACAGGAGCCGTAAGCCTCTTGTTATCCCGTCTGATCTGAGGATCTGCAAATGTTATCCATATTTCAGAGACCTCTCCCGGTGCAAAAAGCCACTCAATAAATTCAATCCTTGTTCTGAGAAATGCAGCATTATCCATACCGGACTCAGTAGCACTCTTGGCACCTCTCCACAATCTTGCCCCTTTTATATCCATCCCGATAAAATTCTTATCAGGATATCTTTTAGCCATATCTATTGTGTATTCTCCTCTACCGCACCCCAATTCCAGAACTATCGGTTTGCCGTTTTCAAAATATAGCTCCTGCCACCTTCCCTTTATATAATAGTCTTTTCTGAAGACCTCTTCAAATTCAGGCTGGAAGAGACATTTAAAGCTTTTGTTCTCCTCAAATCTGCGCAACTTATCCTTTCCCATAAAAATATCAGAAATTATCTTTTACTGAATATAAACCCAAGTTCTGTAAGCCCACTAACAGGATTACTTCCCTCAATTAAATCAACTCTAAAATACCAGGTCCCATTTTCAGGGAGAGTCACCCTGTTTCTGTAACTCCATTTATAATCCCTCCAGACACCAGATCTGGCATACGACGGATATGCAGAGTTATTATTAGCATTAAGTCTCAGCGTATCTGCATATATCTTACCGGCAGGAGAAATAATTCTAATGATCAGGGGTATTTTATCCGCTTTAGAAGAGTGGTGAATCCTGGCGTAGACATCAATATCATAAAAACAACTGGAGTCAGTTGATGGAACTCTGTACTCCAGAAACTCTCCCGAATCAAATTCTCTGTCTGAAGGCCTGTCGCTAAAGGCCACAACATTATCTTCGCTGTTTGTACAAGCAACAGTTGTAAAAAATATAATAATCAGCAGAGAGAGTGTCCTGCTCACTTTGAATTCTGATTGTTCTGGTTTCTGTTAGGATTCTTATTAAGCTTTCTTGGTCCATTATTCCCGCCATTTTTTTGAGGCCTGAAATTCTGACGCTTACCATTTCCCTGACCCTTATCATCAAATCTGCTTATGCTGTCATCACCAACTGAAGTAACAAACTCGGGAGATTTAGCCTCCACATCAGGCATAAGACTTTCACACTTTACTCCTCTGGCATTCATCCTTAGAATCTCTTTAACTCTAAAGGCATCCACAGGAAACATATTAGTCATACTATTCTGTTCATATGAAAACCACATTATGCCTTTAAGAGTATCCGTTTTCACCAGATACGCCGGGCCATCCTCTGTATCAAGAGGCTCTCTTACATATGGCATACTTGTCTGAGCATCTATATAGGTTGCGGCCTCATAATTTATACAGCACTTAAGTTTGCTGCACTGTCCGGCCAGTTTCTGCGGATTAAGAGAGAGGTCCTGACTCCTTGCCGCCTGCGTAGTAATTGACTGGAAATCCGACATATATCGTGAACAACAAAGCTCCTGTCCGCATACTCCCACACCACCAATCAGGCCAGCCTCCTGACGCGCCCCTATCTGCTTCATCTCAATTCTGATTTTAAACTCCTCGGCAAAATTCCTTATAAGCTGACGAAAATCAACTCTTTCGTCAGCTATGTAATAGAATATAGCCTTAGTCCCATCTCCTTGAAATTCAACATCTCCAATCTTCATATTGAGTTCCAGCTGAGAGGCAATCTGTCGTGACCGAATCATGGTTTTATGCTCTCTGGCAATAGCCTCCTGCCACCTCTCAATGTCAAGCACTCTCGCTTTTCTGTATATCTTTTTGAACTCAAAGGTCTTTTTATCAATATTGTGCCGTTTTAGCTGTTTAAGAGCCACAGGCCCTTTTATTGTCACAATTCCCACATCGTGACCATTGACAGCCTCAACCACCACTATATCTCCAATATTATAAGATATACCGGTCTCATTTCTGAAATATAGCTTTCTTGTATTCTTAAATCTTACTTCGTAAACCTCCTCTTTATCGAGATCCGGAACACCGCACATCCAGTCGAAAACATTTAGTTTACAACACCCTCCCTTGAAGCCACAGGCCAGCTCACCATCATCAGAACGATGGGCTGTTGTTCCCCTGCTGCAGTCATATTTTATATTAATTGTATCCATATTTGCTACAAAGTTAGAAAAAAGCGGTTAGCAAGGTCTGCAAAAATATATTTTGGATTTATGTTCCTCTCAATATCTGCCATGGCCCCGTTTACCAAATCCATACCTCTGTTATAAAAGGCCGGATCAATTTTATTTGCCCAAACCCTGAATGTCTCCAGTCTGTTTGCAGGTATAAAAGATATCTCATCAGCCCCGAGATTTAACATATAAATTCTCCTGATGTTTTCAAGTAATACCCTGCAAAAAGAGAGCTGATTCTCCCTGGTAAACTGAGCAACCTCCTCCCATACTCTGATAGAGCCTTCAAGATTCTTAGATAAGGAGGTGTTTATAAGCGCCTCGGCCAGCTGGTCGTATCTGCTGTCTTCAGAAGATTCTGAAATAAGAGAGAGAGCCCTGCTTACGCTTCCTCCCGACATTCCGGCCCAAAGCAAAGCCTCTCCAGTCTGTATAGATAGTTTTTTCTCAAGAAATAATGCCAGCGAAGATCTCTCAACAGGCGGAACTCTTAAGAGCCTGCATCTTGACTGTATGGTAGGGAGAACCTTTTCAGGAGACTGGCTTACAAGAATGATAAAAGTATCTGCAGGTGGTTCTTCAAGTAATTTAAGGAGTTTATTTGAGGCCTCCGGGTTCATTCTCTCGGCAAGCCATATTAACATATATTTATTCCCCCCCTCAAAAGAGGTCATTGTAAGTTTTTTGAAGATAGCCGATGCCTCTGCCACAGAGATGCGTCCCAATTTGTTCTCAACTCCGCATAACTCGTTAAATTCCTGCTCTGTAACATATGGATTATTCTTTATAGCCTCTCTCCATATTGCTATAAAGTTATCGCTAACCGTTTTACTTCCTCCTGACGACGATGTACTCACAGGGAATGCAAAATGGAGGTCCGGATGAATCATTTTTGATATTTTGCTGCAAGAGGGGCAACTGCCGCAAGAGTCACCATCTTTCCGTTGTTTGCAGGAGAAGTACTGAATGAATGCAAGAGCTAAAGGTAATGCACCAAACCCAGGCTCCTCAGTAATAAGCATAGCATGCGGAACCCTGCCAGAATCAACAATCTTCACAAGCTCGTTTTTAGACCCTTCCAAACCTGTCACTTCAGAGAACCTCATCTTATTAAAATTTATCCAAATATAACCATTTCACATTTACCACAGTCAAAGCCGAGTCTGAACCTCCTTCCGCCATTTACTAGATAAAGAGGCTCATCCATTTTCCCTCTGTAACCCTCGGAAGGACATTTTCCAATCTCATATTTGATACAATATTTGCACCTCATAAGTTCTGCCTCCTGAGGAGGCTCTATCTCAAATGCTCTCTCTGTTTGTAGAGCTCCAAGCTCTTTGAACAATTCATCTGAGAGGGAGTTTGCGGAGTTCCCGAGATATGTTACCCTCTTCCCCTCCAGAGGCCTCCATGTGATTATATCTCTTCTGACCTCTACTCTTCTCTCGCATAACCTTCTCTCACTCCATTGTCTCTCCCTTTCACTGTCCAGCCTTATAGCCAACTCTCTTCTTATACCGTTAAGAGCTGAGACAGGCAGGAAGGGAAGATCCCCACAGCCCTTTATTTCGGCCTTAAAAAGATATACCCCTGAACTTTTTGAAAGCTGTCCTAAAATACTTTCTGCTGCCCTCTCCCTGTTTTTAGCCTGATCAAATGGGCCCTCTGTTTTAAGGGTAACTTTTACACCATCTTCACTTACCCCCTCTGCTACAATTCCGGAAAGATCTGCATCTATGCAGAGCTTAACATCAATTAGCCTTTTGGGCATATTTGCCTCCAGCTCTTTCTCAAACAGCCTGTTGTAATTCCTGTAAATATTTGTACCGGGAGCTATATCGGGCTGATCATTTATCATCACAAATCCCTGAGATGCAACATTTACCCTCACACCCAAAACCTCTCCGTTCTTGTCAGTAAAACATATCCCGTCACCATTTTCAAGACGGGCAAAAGAGTCTAACTCTATTCTGGAGGAGCCCCCTCTTTCAAAATGAATCTCCTTAACTCTCCCTACCAACTCTCCCGATGCTTTCGCAATATCCCCGCTGCTCCACGCTCCCCTCTCACCATCAATAAAGAGATTTGTATATCCTCTGTTAAATGTGTTTTCCGGCCGGGGTGTAAATCCTCCATAAAGTCTTCCGCTTGATGCCTTGATGAATTTTTCATCCTTCTGAATAAAATTATCCAGCAGAGATCTGTAATACCTTACAACATTCTTGATGTATGAGATATTTTTCAATCTCCCTTCTATTTTAAAAGAAGATACCCCTGCATATGCAAGTTGAGGTATATACTCTCCAAGGTTGAGATCCTTCAGAGAGAGGAGTGGTTTATCTTTTACCAGAACCTTGCCTCCGGAATCTTCCAGATTGTATTTTGACCTGCAAGCCTGAACGCAAGAACCTCTGTTTGCACTTCTTCCTGCTATCCTCTCGCTCATATAGCACTGCCCACTGTATGAGACACACAAAGCACCATGGATAAAACTTTCCAGGTCAATTGTTGTATTTGCCCGAATCTCCATTATCTGTTCCCGGGAGAGCTCCCTGGCCAGGATAAGTCTGCTGAATCCAAGCCCTTCCAGCATCTTTGCCTGTTCAACACTCCTGATATTTGTCTGAGTGGATGCAAAAAGCGGAACAGGAGGTAATTTTGCTTTAAGTAGTCCAAGATCCTGAATAATCAATGCAGAGCAGCCGGCATTCCATGCCTGATTTGCAATCTTCTCAGCCTCCTTTATCTCGCTCTCATACAGGATTGTATTCAGTACAAGAAACACCTTAGTCCCAAATTTTGAGGCATACCGTGCAAGCTTCTCAACATCCTGCATTGAATTTCCTGCAGCCTCCCTTGCACCAAATGCAGGTCCGGCTATATAGAGAGAATCGGCACCGCAATCTGTTGCTGCAATGCCGATCTCTAAATTTCTGGCAGGTGCCAGCAGTTCAAGTTCTCTCCTTAATTGCACTTAAGTTGTGTTTTCACTTTATATTCGGCAATCTGTTTGTATGTAGGATCAGTTAATATCTGTTTGTAATACCCGCAAGCCTTAGCGTTGTTCCCTTTGCCTTCATATGCTGTTGCCAGATTGTAAAGAGTTGATGCCTTATCTTTTGCATTTGTATCCATTGCATAATACTTCTCGAGTGTTTCAATTGCATCATCAAACTTTTTTAGTTGAACTGCAGAGAGTCCCATAAGCTTAAGAGACTGACCTGACTCGTTATACTCGTTTGATTTCTTTGCATTTTCAAAAACACCTGCCCAGTTTTTTGCACCCATCAGAGCAGCAGATTTCTTGAGGTATATTACCGATAGTTGTCTGGAAGCGTTATCTTTTTCTCCAAGTTCCATTGCCTTTTCAAAAGCAGCTACTGCCTCAGCCTCTTTGTTTATACGGCTTAAAGCCATACCTGTTCTCAGGTAAGCTGTTCCGTTTTCAGGATCTGCCTTTATGACCTTTGCATACTCCGCAGCAGCCTCTGCAAATTTGCCGGTATTCAGAAGTTCATTTGCATCTGCCATCAATACCTGAGGGAGGAGTTCTGTTGCTTCTGTAACAACATCAGCAACAGAGTAGCTTTTGCCTGTCTCTATCGCCTTTTTTAGCTGTATTACAGCGCCATCAATATCTTTAGCCGCTGCAAGTTCTTTTCCGTATCTAAGGTGAATTTGCGGGATTATACTCTTTGCCTCCGCGAGCATTGTCTGACCCTCTTCACCCAGACCCTCAAGCATTTTCAGCGCCTTATTGAAATTTTCAAGTGCAGAGATGTAGTTGCCATCATTCAAAGATGTTGCTGCTGCATTATAGGTTTCCGTTGCTGCTGCAAGGTCTTGAGCCTGGATTGTTCCGGCAGACAACAGTGCTACTGCACAAATTGCCAAAAATGTCTTGATTTGTCTCATCAGTTGTTTTTTTTAAACGATTCATGCAAAAATAAAAAAAAGTCAGAAACGATGCAAAATATTGGATATATTTGTGATTGCTTATTTTAAAAAACAGATTAACTGCAAAATGAAAAGATTTTTAACATCTATGGCGGCAATTTTAATTGCAATTTCGGCAATTGCACAGATGCCCCAGAAACTTCCCCTTGACCCAAAAGTCAGGTCAGGCGTACTGGAAAACGGACTAACTTATTTTGTTGTCCAGAATAGTGAGCCTAAAGGACAGGCTGAATTTTACATTGCACAAAAGGTTGGTTCTATACTTGAAGAGGAGAGCCAGAGAGGTCTTGCTCACTTTCTTGAGCATATGGCTTTCAACGGAACTGAGAACTTTCCGGGCAATGGTGTAATATCATATCTTGAAAAGATTGGTGTTAAGTTTGGAGCAAATTTAAATGCATATACTTCATTAGATCAGACCGTTTACAATATTTCAAATGTCCCTGTGAAAAGACAGGGTATAATTGACTCTTGTATGCTTATACTTAGAGACTGGTCTTGTGCAATATCTCTTACTGATAAAGATATTGATGAAGAGAGAGGCGTAATTCGCGAAGAGTTTCGTACAAGCAGCAGCGCAATGCTCAGAATGTACGAGAAGATTTTCCCCGAGATAATGCCAGACAGCAGATATGCTTACAGACTTCCTATCGGGCTGCTTGATGTTATCAATAATTTCACATACGAAGAGCTGAGATCATACTATAACAAATGGTACCGTCCGGACAACCAGGGTATCATAATAGTAGGAGATATTGATCCTGTAGCGATTGAGAACAAAATCAAAACTCTTTTTGGAGCAATTCCTAAACACGAAAATGCTGCTGAGAGAATTCAGCTTCCTGTTCCTGACACTAAAGAGACACTTGTAGGAATAGCATCAGATCCTGAGGCATCTACAACCGAGTTGATGCTTATGTACAAACATGATGTGGTTCCCGTAGAGATGAGGGGTACTGCTGTTGGAATCGTAATGAATTTTATGAACAGTATGGTTTCAAGCATGCTCTCATCTAGACTTAACGAGATTGCTCAGAAACCTGAAGCTCCGTTTACATCTGCATACGCAGACTACGGCGGATACATTATTGCTCAGACAAAAGATGCATTGAGTATTAGTGCAAGGGTTAAGGAGGGCAGAACAGCTGAGGCTCTTAAGATTATTACCAATGAGGCAGAGAGAGTTAAAAGACACGGGTTTACAGCATCCGAGTATGAACGCTCAAAGGCTACCTATATGAGTAACCTTGAACAGGTTTATAACGAAAGAGACAAACAGAAAAACAGCTACTATGTAAGTCAGGTTCTGAACCATTTCCTTACAGGGGAAGCATACCCGGGCATTGAGACAACTTATGCAATGTTACAGCAGGTTGCTCCTAATATTCCTATTGACCAGGTTAATCAATATGCAAAAGAACTACCAAGAGAAGAGAATATTGCAATAGCTCTTCTTATGCCTGAAAAAGAGGGTCTGGTAAAACCTTCAAAAGAGGAGATTCTTGCAATTTTTGAATCTGCAAGGAAAGAGGAAGTTAAAGCTTATGAAGAGACCGTTTCCAACGAGCCTCTTGTACCAGTTGCACCTGCAGCCGGTAAGGTTCTGTCAGAGTTAAAAGAGCCTATGAGCAGCTCAACTGTTTGGAATCTTTCAAACGGAGCAACAGTTGTTATTAAAAAGACCGATTTCAAACAGGATCAGATACTTTTCTCAGCAAGTTCAAGGGGAGGAAGCTCTCTTATTGGCAAAGAAAATATTATTGAAACCAAAGACCTCGTAGGAGTGGCTACAGCCGGTGGCCTTGGAAAATACAATGTAACAGACCTGCGCAAAGTTCTTGCCGGAAAAAATGTAACAGTAAGACCAAGCATCAGCATAATGAGCGAATCAATAAGCGGAGCTTCAACTCCTAAAGATATTGAGACCTTTATGCAACTACTATATCTTAATTTCACCGGTATCAGAGAGGATCAGGAGGCATTCCAGACTTACAAAGCAAGACTTAAAGCTCAGATTGAAAACATGGATTCTCAGCCAATGTCTGCTTTCTCTGACACACTGCAGAAGGTAATGTACAACAACAATCCTTATGCAAACAGAATGACCCTGGAGATGCTTGATAAACTTGATTATTCAAAATCTCTCGAATTATATCGCCAGAGATTTGCAAATGCCTCTGACTTTGTATTCACTTTTGTAGGAAATGTTGATGAAGCTATCCTTAAACCACTTGTAGAGACTTATATTGCTTCTCTTCCTTCTAACAAGAGCCAGAAAGAGAACTGGGCAAATGTTGGTTTGATCCCTGTTAAGGGCAAAGTTGTAAAGCATTTTGAGAAAGCGATGCAGACTCCAAAGGCAACAGTTTATACAATTATGTCAGGTAAAATTCCTTACACTGTGGAGAATACAATCCTTGCAAGTTTTGCAAAGCAAGTATTTGATATGGTATTTACCCGTTCAATCCGCGAAGACGAGGGTGGAACATACGGAGTAGGGGTTAACATGTCTCTCTCTTATTATCCTGATGATAATTTTATGTTCTTGTTTGGCTTTGATACTGATGTGGCCCTTAGGGAAAAGCTTCTTGCCAGAGCACATAAAGAGATAGGTATAGTACTTGAGAAAGGTGTTAGCCAGGAGGATTTTGCCAAAATTATGGAGTATTCACAGAAGACATTCACTCAGAATCTTCGTGAAAATAATTACTGGCTGGGAGTTATCAATACAAGATTTATGCTTGGAAAAGACATGCACTCTACTTACGAAAGCACACTTAAGAGCATAACCCCTGAAAAGGTAACAAAATTCATTAAGCAAACATTAACTCAAGGCAACCAGATTGAGGTTGTAATGAATGGTAAATAAACAAGTATGAGCCCTGTTATAGAGATTGGCAATTGCCTCGTTTCTTCTGAAATACTGACCGAGAAATTTGCTTGCGACTATCCCGTTTGTCACGGCGTATGCTGTATAATTGGTGATAGCGGAGCACCTCTTGAAAAAGAGGAGTGCTCTCTCTTAAAGGGTGAATATGAAAAATTTAAAAACGAACTCAGAGACGAGGGGATTCGCTCAATTGAGGAGCAGGGTCCCTTTGTCCTTGATTCTGACGGGGATTTTGTAACCCCGCTTATTAACGGAGAGGAGTGTGCCTACACTCTCTTTGATAATTCAGATAATTGCTTCTGCGGGATTGAGGTGGCGTGGAATAAAAAAATGACAACATTCAGAAAACCAATATCCTGCTGGCTTTACCCTATAAGGGTATCAAAATTGTCAAATGGAATGACTGCACTGAATTTGCACAAATGGCACATATGCACCGATGCATTTAAAAAAGGGAAAAAAGAGGGGATTCCCGTATATCAGTTTTTACGGGAACCCCTTATTTTTGCCTTTGGAGAGGAGTTTTGGACACAGCTTGACATCGCTTACAAAGAGCTTTTCTGCTCTGAATAGTTGAGTCTACCTCTCTCTGCTTCCCATATACTTTGTCAAAGAGATCAAATGTGATTTGTAAATATTGTCCGGAAGAACATCCAGAGACTCTATTGCTATTGAACAATGCTCCTCAAGAGCTCTCTGAGCAATAATTTTCCCTTCGTATTTTTCAACTAATTTATAAGCTTTCAGAGCAAGAGTATTATCCTCCGGATAAGCATCCTTTACCGCTTTTAACATCTCCTCCCGATCAGAGGACTCAGCCCTTTTAAGCGCTGCTATGAGCGGAAGAGTTAACTTTTTTTCCATTATATCACCACCTGCTGGTTTCCCTGTGTCCATCTGAGGTGCATAGTCAAAAATATCATCCTTAATCTGGAAAGCGAGCCCCAGATGATATGCAAACCTGCCCATACTATCCACCACCTCTTTTCCGGGATTCATTGTAAAGACGGCACTCTCCACAGCTGCTACGAACAGACTTGATGTCTTCTGACCAATAATTTTGTAGTAATCCTCCTCAGTAGTATCCAGTGAAGAGGCCTTCTGCATCTGAAATATCTCACCCTCAGCCAGCTCCTGAACAGCCTTGGTAAAATAGCTCATTACACCCATATCCTTGTCATTTACAATAAGGGAGAGTGCCTTTGCCAGCCAATAATCACCTGTAAGTACAGATGCTGCCGGATTAAATCTGGATTGTACTGTTTCAGTCCCCCTTCTGTATTTAGAGTCGTCTGCCACATCGTCATGAAGAAGAGTTGCTGTATGAATCATTTCAGAGACAACAGCACATGAAATAGTAAGTCTGTATGGTTTACCAAGTGCCCTGGCTGCAAGAATTGAGAGAAGAGGCCTTACCTGTTTCCCGTTATTCTCAACTAAGTAAGAGTTAATGGTATTAAGGAGATCAGAGCTGCTGACAAGTGTCTCTTTGAGAACTCTTTCGAATTCTCCCCACTCTTCACCGATATCCTCTTTAATTTTATTTATGTCCATCTATGCTATGGTTTAGGCAGGAGCATAATGAGCAGGATGCATTCTCTGAGGAACAGCACATTCAAGCAATTCAACCAGCTCTTCTGTACTTTGAGCTATTATTAGTGAGTCACTCCAGTTACTGTTAAGCATTTTCTCATTCACAAGATGTTCAAACATCTTTAGCATTGGATCAAAAAATCCGTCAAGATTCAGAATTGCAACACACCCCTCGTAAATACCCAGCCTCTTTAGAGTGTAGGTCTCGATAAACTCCTCAATGGTCCCTATTCCTCCGGGAAGAGCAACCACAGCATGAGTATTTTCTCTTAAGAGCTCCTTACGCCTGGCCATTGAATCTACTAAAATAAGGTTTTGCAGAGAGCGGTGCTCCAGTTCAATCTCCTTCATAAAAGAGGGCATTACACCCTCAATATCACCACCGAGATCAAGCATCCTGTCAATAATAATTCCCATAAGACCTCTGCGACTCCCACCGCATACAATGGTCCAATTACGGCCGGAAGCCGCCTCAGCAAAGGTGTTGGCGGCCTCCAGATATTTTTTGTCCAGCACATTGCTGGAAGAACAGTAGACGCAGATTCTCTTTCCCATTATTATTTAAAACATAAGAGCAACCGAGAGCTGAAACCCCTGAAGTTTAGCATTTTCGTATTTTTGAGCCCATGTTGTATTTGTTGCCGACTCCAACCTGCCAAGACCCCAGTTGTATTTCCCTACAATCTGCAGTTTCCATATATCAAGACCAACACCTGCACCAACTCCGTAGTTAAATCTGTTAATGTTATCCCATTCCTGATCCTCCAGGTCTGCACCCTTCTGGAGAGCAAAAGATACATATGGACTTACAAAAACAAATGGTCTGAATAGTAGCATATCTATCCCCAGCTGGATGTTTATTGGAAGAGTCAGATAGTCAAGCTCAATTTCTGCCGGATTGAATGTGTCGTCAATAATAACTTGAGGGTATTGGGATGACACATAATAGGAAGATGGGGAAAACCGACCCTCTGCAGGGATGTCAGCAATATGCGTCTTTACCTTTGAGTAGAGAAGCTCAGGCTGAAGAGCAATGCCCAGTAGCGGAACCTTTATTTGCCAGGCTATACCAAAATGATAACCTGTCTGGCTTTTCCAGGCATTATCAACAGAACCGCTCTGAGTAACATCTTCAAGAGTGTTAAAATTCAGTCCCGCCTTAATACCAAATCTTGACTGCGCCCCGGCAAAGGATGCTGTCATAATAAGCGCCAATGCAAGGGTTATAAACTTTTTCATAACTTTTAAATAAGAGAATTGATCTTAGCTATAATATTAGCTTTGGAAGTAGATCCGACAATCTTATCCACAACCTCACCATTCTTAAAGAAGAGAAGAGTAGGAATATTACGGATTCCAAACTTAACAGGTACCTCCGAACTATTATCAACATCGCATTTTGCAATCACAGCTTTGCCCTCGTACTCAGCAGCAAGCTCCTCAACTATTGGAGCTATGACTCTGCACGGTCCACACCATGGAGCCCAGAAATCCACAAGTACAGGTTTATCTGATTTGATCACTATCTCATTGAAATTCGAATCGTTAACTGCTATTGCCATAATTATTTATAAATTTAATAGTTAATATTTTTTGCTTGGATGTGAATGCTAAATTAACACCATTTTTTCTAAAAACCTAAACCTTTCCCATCAATCCGGCCAATCCTCCTTCTGCAGTCTCCTTGTATAGACGAGGCAAATCGTGTCCCGTTCTCTTCATTGCCTCTACCACAGTGTCAAATGAGACAAGGTGTTTGCCGTCTGAGAGCAAAGCGTACATATTCGCATCTACTGCTCTTGTCGCACCAAAGGCATTTCTCTCAATACATGGAACCTGCACAAGTCCGCAAACAGGGTCACAGGTGAGGCCGAGAAAATGCTCTATTCCTATTGAAGCGGCGTACTCTATCTGAGCCGGAGTCCCTCCAAATAGCTGCACACCGGCCGCTGCCGCCATAGCACAGGCAGATCCAACCTCTCCCTGGCATCCAACCTCGGCACCGGAGATTGATGCATTTGTCTTTATTATGTTGCCGATTAGTCCGGCTGTAGCCAAACCCCTTATTATTCTTTTATCAGAAAAATCATAGAACTGCTTGTTGAGGTATAGAAGAGCAGGTATTACTCCGGATGAGCCACAAGTGGGAGCCGTGACAACCAGCCCTCCCGAGGCGTTCTCTTCAGAGACAGCAAGAGCAAATGCAAAAGTCATACTCCTTCTCTGCATAGAGCCCTGATAACCCTTTGCTTTTATGTAAAAAGAGGCAGCCTTCCTCTGGAGTTTAAGACCTCCCGGAAGAACCCCCTCGGTCTCAAGCCCCCTCTCAACGGCATCCTGCATAACTTCCCAGGCATCTGCAAGGAAATCCCAGATATCGCCTCCTTCATACATCTGAACATATTCCCAGAAGGTCATCCCATTATCCTGACACCACTCTAGAATCTCTGACATTTTTGAGTGGGGATAGATCATATCTTTCACCTCCCTGGTGCCGGTATCGCTCAGGTCTCCGCCACCAATACTGAATGTTATCCATTCACCCATCTTTTTCCCAAGAGGGTCAAATGCTTCAAATTTGAGCCCGTTAGGGTGTTCCGGTAAAAAAATATCAGGGCGGAACTCAATCTTAGTCCTCTCTCTTCCCAGCACATCAAGCAGTGCAACATCAGTCATGTGCCCCACCCCTGTAGCTGCAAGTGAGCCATAAAGTGTTACAATAAAAGAAGAGGCAGCCTCCTGCCTCTTCAAAAATATTCCGGCGGCGCGGGCAGGAGCCATTGTATGGCTGCTTGACGGTCCCCGGCCTGTTTTAAAAATCTCTTTAATACTTTCCATCTCTATATTGCCGATTCCGCTTCCCATACAAAGGCTCTTAGCCCCTGCTTCTCTGCAGAATCATTTATTGCCTTTAATTCGGCAAGCAATATAGACAATTTTTCCGGTTCAACAACCGCAAGGGTTGCCATGTTCATTGAGGGCCATGCGTGCGTACCATAGTGCGGTTCACCTTTTTGACTTCCTCTGCCCTGAACCTCCGGCCACTTTGTAAACCCCCTTACAGTACACTTATCAAGTGCTGCCTGAACAAGTGAGTTGTGGGCCTGATTATATA
Organism: Bacteroidales bacterium MB20-C3-3; assembly: GCA_035609245.1. NCBI lineage: Bacteria > Pseudomonadati > Bacteroidota > Bacteroidia > Bacteroidales > Bacteroidales bacterium MB20-C3-3. Next base: position 1,382,402 of record CP141202.1, read on the forward strand.
TGATCATCACTGCTTTCATATTATGCTGTTTTAAGAGTTTTTAATTGTTTTGCCCATCTCTTTCTTCCCCTCTTTATATCTCCTGCATGGAAAGCTGTATAAATTGACGGAATAACAATCAGGGTAAGGATAGTTGAGAGGGTGAGACCTCCAATAATTGCAATACCCATTGGCTGCCATATTTCAGAACCTTCACCAATACCCATAGCCATTGGGAACATACCGAGAATAGTGGTTAAAGTAGTCATCAAAACAGGACGGAGGCGAGATTTACCTCCGGATATAACGGCTCTCTTTACAGAAGCCCCTCTCTCTTTATTAAGATTAATATAGTCAATCAGCACAATACCGTTCTTCACCACAATACCCACCAGCATTACAGCTCCAATAAGAGCAATAAGGCTTAATGTTGTACCGGTTAACCACAGGGCGACAAACACACCGCTAAAAGCAAATGGCAGCGAGAACATAATTATGAAAGGATCTCTGAATGACTCAAACTGGGCAGCCATAACAATATATGTTAGAAGAACAACCAGCGCAAGGAGGGTAAACATATCACCAAATGACTCCTGCTGCTCTTCAATAGATCCGGCCAGCTCAACAGCAATTCCCTGAGGCATCTTAATTTTAGCCACCTCTTTGTTTACATCTTCTGCTACATCCCCCAAAGATCTCTTGAATATAGTTCCGGTTACCTTAATAACCCTCTCTCTGTCAAGGTGCTCAATTGAAGGTGGCGCAAAACTTTCAATAACAGTTCCCACTTCGCTGAGTCTTACAGCCTTCCCTTGTGAGTTATAAAGAAGAATATTATTTATGTCATCAATAGTTGTTCTAAACTTAGCATCATTTTTAACAACTATATCATACTCCTCTCCATCTTCACGGAAGTAGGAGGCTGTAACACCATTTATTCTGTTTCTTACAACCGTAGCAGCCATGGTCATATTAAGGCCGTTCATTGCAAGTTTGTTCCTGTCAAACATCACCTGGAACTGTGGCATATAATCCTCCCTGCTCAGTTTAACATCTCTCAGACCCTCTGTGTTTTTCATAATTTCGGAGATCTGGCCTGCAACAATTTCGGAGTTCTCAAGGTCATATCCAAGCACATCCAGCTCCAGAGTTGTTCCACCTGATCCCATTCCCATTCCTCCTCCGCCACCGGGAGTAACAGTATATCTGTAAAGTTCAGGCAACTCCTGAAGATCTTTTCTCATCTCATCTCCAATCTCAAACATATCCCTCTCTCTCTCCTTAGGATCACACAGTCTGGCTGTAAACGAAACCAGGTGAGTTCCGGAGCTTCTCATTGACATAAATACATTTGATCCGTCTGACTGACCCAGAGATGCTTGTAAAATCTCTATCTCAGGATATTTCTCATTCCACTTCTCATAAAGATATTCATTAAGTTTCCTGGCCTGCTCCACCCTTGAGCCCACAGGCAACTCAACCGTAATTGCTATCTGAGAGTTATCAGATTCAGGGAAAAAGTCTGTACCCACCTTTGAAAGCAACATAAGGCTGGTTATAAAAATTGCAGCCGATATAGCAATTACAACATATCTGTAATTTACTGCAGTTCTTAAAAGTCTCTCGTACCAGTTATCTAGTCCATCAAGACCCTTTTCAATTGGAGAGTAGAAGAACATAAACCATTTTGACCTCTTTGGATCCTGCTTGAGCATCATTGAAGAGAGCATTGGCGTAAGGGTTAGCGCAGCAACTGTTGACACAGTAATTATGATTGTTACAATCCATCCAAGCTGCTTAAACATAATCCCTGCAAGTCCTGACACCATTGTGAGAGGGAAGAAAACAGATATTATCGTTAATGTTGAGGCAATTACAGCCACAGCCACCTCATTTGTTGCATAAATTGCAGCATCTTTTGGTTTACTGCCCCTTTCAATATGAGTTGTGATATTCTCAAGCACTACTATAGCATCGTCCACAACCATACCAATTGCAATGGACAAAGAACTTAGTGATATAATGTTGAGAGTGTTTCCGGTAATCATCAAATATATAAAAGCAGCTATTAACGATACCGGAATAGTCAGAATAATTATAAAAGTGGCACGCCATCTTCCAAGGAATAAGAGAACGACAATCATTACAAAGAGACCTGCAAGAAGAACTGTCTCAGTAAGAGATCCAATACTATCCTTTATAAATTCAGAAGTATCCAGAATAACCTCAAGTTTAACATCAGGCGGCAGTGAATTTTGTATCATAGGCAACTCCTTAAGGATTTTGTCTGCAATTTCAACCACATTAGCACCGGATTGCTTCTGTACAACAAGTGTTGCACCCCTCTCTCCGTTAGTATATACCTCTGTTGAGCGCTCTTTAAGTGTATCTTTTACAACAGCAATATCCCTGACATAGATACTTCTTCCCAGGTAGCTGCCTGCAATTAGGTTTTTTATCTCGTCACTCTCTCTGAATTCACCATCTACCCTTAGTGAATAGGTATCTGTCCCTACATCAATTGTACCACCCGGGATATTACGATTTTCCATTGCAATAAGATTTGCAACTTGCTCAACAGTAATACCATAGGCCTGCATTTTATTCGGGTCAGTAGAGATTTGAATCTCTCTCTGAGGTGCACCGGAAATTGAAGTGGATGCAACCCCGTCAATTCTGTTAATAGGATTAGCGACCTTCTCTTCAAGAATTTTATAGAGCCCTTTCGAACTCACATCTGAGTTTGCGGAGATGAACATGATTGGCATCATGTCGGAACTGAACTTAAAGACAACAGGGTTATCACACTCCTCCGGCAGAAAGTTTCTCTGCATATCCAGAATTGACCGTACATCATTTACAGCCTCATCCATATTTGTCCCGTACTCAAACTCAATGGTAATAAGAGAGACATTATCCTTTGAAGTGGAGTTGATTCTCTTTAGGTCGCTTACTGTACTTAAAGATGTCTCCAGTCGTTTTGTTACATTCTGCTCAATATCCATTGTACTTGCACCGGAATAGGTTGTCATCACCGTTACGGCATTGAGCTCAATTTCAGGATATAAGTCAACAGAAAGTCTGGAGAATGAGAAAAGTCCCAGAACTACCAGAGCCACGAATATGAGGGCCGTAGTAACCGGTTTCTTTACTGCACTTTCGTATATTTTCATATTAAAAAATCTGTTATTAATTAAAATGAGAGGTCTAATCCACCCTCTGTTACTTTAACTTTTGTGTCGTCAACCAGGTTATTAATTCCTGCAACAACAACCTTTTGACCAGCTTTTAGGCCTGATATAATCTCATAATTTGTTCCTATTCTTCTCCCCAACTCAATTTTTGTGTACTTGACAATATCTCCGTCAAGAACATATACATATTTGTCATTAGTCCCCTGCTGTTTGATTACAGCCTTGTCAGGGACAACCACTCTTTTCTTTGCCCCTAACTCAACTTTAGCCCTGGCAAACATGCCAGGACGAATTTCCATACTTTGGTTTGCTATGCTCACCTGAACCTGAAAAGTCCTTGTCATAGGATCTATTGTAGGATAAACCAGACTTACCTTGCCCTGATATTTTTTTCCGTCGTAGACATCAAGTGTTATCTCTACTGGTGTCCCATTTTTAACAACAGGATAGAACTCCTCTGATACAGCAACCATTATCTTAACCGGCTGCAATTGCATTACTGTTAATATTGGTTGTCCCACTGCAAGATCCCCGCTGTCAAAATTTCTTGCTGTTACAACACCATTTACCGGTGATACAAGTTTTGTATTTTTATCAAGGTTAGCAATACTCTCTTCTGAAACCCTAACCTGGGTCCTTAGTTGCTCAAACTGCTGCTGAGAGATCCCCCCTGCATTATAGAGAGCTTCAGTCCTTGCAAGGTCTGTTTTCAAATTTTCAAGTTGAATCCTTGCATTGGCATAATTTAGATTCTCCATTTGAACAAGTAGCTGGCCCTTCTTTACATAAGATCCAACCTCAACAAATATCTTGTCTATGCGCTGAGCAGCAGAGCTGGAAATATTATTCTTTACAAAAGGTTCAATATTACCGGTATACTCAGCTATCTGATTTACCATCTCCTCTTTTGCATCAACCACCTTTACAACCGGCAGTTCTTTGTCCTCAACAACAACATTGTTTGAGGAGTTGCAAGCACTGAACAGTACAAGCCCAATTGCAATCAAAAATGTAGCTTTCTTCATATTATTAAACTGTAATTTATTATTTTTCAATATTTTCCTTTCCAATGACCTTTTCGTACTCATTTTTAGCCTTTATAAAATCATAAAGAGTCTGCGTGTAATTTAACCGTGACCTTGTAAGTGCCACTTCTGAATCATTCATCTCAAGAACTGTCCCCGCTCCGGTAGTGTATCTGACTTTTGATATTTCATATCCCTTCTTAGCCTGATCTACAGCCTCTTTGTCTGATTTAAGCTGTGCCCCGGCCCTCTTCATCTCGTTAACAGAGTTTAGCGCGGAGAGTGTCAGAGACTCTTTAAGTAATCTTCTCTGATATTCAAGTTTTCTTATCCCCACCATTGTCTGCTTCTCTTTCAGTGATATTGAAAGTTTATTGAAAATGGGTACCTGCAGTGAAAGACCTACAGCAAAGGAGTTAGCCCACGGTTTATCAAAGTTGAATTTATCATTTTGCATCTGCATCTGGTAATTTGCAAATCCGGCAAGTACTGGCAGACGCTGAGATCTTATAAGTTCATAGCTCTTATTTAGTTTTTCAAGCTGGATATCCAGAGTTTTCAGATTACTATTCTCTTCAAGATTCAAAATCCCGGCTGAGTAACTTACCATCAATCCTGAGAAGTGTTCAAAATCCCCGTTAACTTCTATCTCCTGTGTAAGGGGTAAAGAGAGAAGAATTTTTAGCTGGAGTTTTGCCAGTTCAAGTCCGTTTCTGGCCTGTGTCAGAGCCGGAGATATATTTCTTGCGGCAACCTCAGATCTAATTTTATCATATTCGCTTGCAAGTCCCTGCTCATACATCTTTCTAATATTTTCAGCACTCTCCATTGCGTTTTTATAACTCTGCTCCAGAACTACCAGCGACTCCTCCATCATTACCACTCCGTAAAAGCCGTTTTTGACCTGCTGAATCAAATCCAGCTTTGTCGTTCTGGCAGATTCAAGTGCAGCCTTTATCTCAAGTTCAGTCATCTGAATATTCTTATACAATGCCATGGAAAAAATTGGCAACTGAGCAGCTCCTGCAAGAGAGTAGCTATGCTTTGATCCAACCTCCATTTTACCACCCGGGAAAAAATCCGAGAAGAAAACAGGTTTCATAATATTGTTTGAGTATTGACCGGATGCATTGACTGATGGCAAAAGAGCATACCAGTTCTCCTGCCTGAGGTAATCAACCCTCTCCAGTTCTGCTCCTGCAATCTTAATATTCAGGTTTTCACTCAGGGCAATTTCAAGTGCCTCCTCAACCGTCAACCTGAGAGTGTCGGCAGGGCCAGCGGCGTTAATAGCCGTAGCTGACAGTAACATAAAAATAACTGCTAAAACTTTCATTCTTTTATATTTAAATATTTGTCAATCATTTTAATTCCCTCTTCAGTGGATATTCCCCTGAAGTACATAACCATAGATTCTCTAAAAAGCTGTTTTCTTGAATGATTTGCAAGTGAAAAAATTTCAGAATCTTGTATCATGCTTGCAATCTGAAATACCATCTTGCCCACAAGCTCCATATCAATATTTTTGAGAAAGATTCCCTCTTCCTGGCCCCTCTCAAGAAATTTAGTTGTTGTTATTTTGTGGTAATCTGTAAATCTCACATACATTTTATTATAGAGCTCAGGGTAGTATTTTTTTAACTCGTCAAAGAATCTTATTCGCATATTAATCATTATATCTGTCTGACTCTCATGTTCAATACAGACAAGCTCCAATATACTCCTTGATCCGCTGAATGCTTTCTCTCCCACCTCTTTCATCTTCTCCTCCATCATAAGAAGGCACTCCTCCAGCAGATTTGTCTTATCCTTAAAGTGCTCATATAGTGTCCTCTTAGAGATGCCGTTAGCTGCAGCCACCTCATCCATAGTAACGCTTTTACATCCGTTACTCATGAACAGTTCAGATGAAACCTCTATAATTCTCTCCCTTAACTCCATTTATTTTAAATTGGTTAATAATATCTTTTTTGTTTCGGGGCACAAAGATATACGGAAAACTAATAAAACGAAAATAGTTTTTATATTTTTATTTATAAATATCTTATTTACTTGCTAATTTTGTATAGAAATGGTGCAATTAATTTAATAATCAGAAATATGTACAAAGATTTTCAGAGTTTTCTCTCAAATGAGCTTGAGAGTATTGAAGCTGCAGGACTCTTTAAAAGAGAGCGTATTATTACAACTCCTCAGCAGGCTGCTATAAAAGTAAGTACAGGACAAGAGGTACTGAACTTCTGTGCCAACAACTATCTCGGACTGTCAAATAATGCAGAGCTGATAAAAGCATCAAAAGATGCACTCGATTCTCACGGCTTTGGCATGTCAAGCGTTAGATTTATATGCGGGACTCAGGATCTTCATATTGAACTGGAGAAAAAAATTGCAGAATTCTTTGGGACAGAAGATTCAATTCTTTACGCTGCATGCTTTGATGCAAACGGGGGAGTTTTTGAGCCTCTGCTAGGTGAGGAGGATGCTATTATATCGGACTCCCTTAACCACGCATCAATTATTGACGGGGTAAGGCTTTGCAAGGCTCAGAGATACAGATACGCAAATGCCGATATGGAGGAACTTGAAAACTGCCTTAAACTTGCACAGGCTCAAAGATTCAGGCTAATTGTAACAGACGGAGTATTCTCTATGGATGGCAATGTTGCTCCTCTAGACAAGATCTATGAACTTGCGGGCAAATACAATGCTATGATAATGGTTGACGAATCTCACTCAGCCGGGGTAGTTGGTAACACAGGCCGTGGAACTACAGAGCTTTATGACCTCAGAGGAAAGGTTGAAATTATAACCGGCACACTCGGTAAGGCATTTGGTGGTGCGATAGGAGGATTTACAACCGGTAAGAAGGAGATTATTTCTATGCTCCGTCAGAGATCCAGGCCGTACCTCTTCTCTAATTCTATCCCGCCAATGGTTGCGGCATCGGGAATAGCCATGTTTAACATGATGTCAAGGACCAATGATCTTCAGGACAAATTGCACAACAACACAAAATATTTTGTAGAGAAGATGCTTGCAGCCGGTTTTGATATTAAACCAACTCAGTCTGCAATTTGTGCATTGATGCTTTATGACGCGAAACTTTCACAGGATTTTGCAGCAAAAATGCTTGAAGAGGGTATATATGTAATAGGCTTTTATTTCCCTGTGGTGCCAAAGGGACAGGCCCGCATCCGGATTCAGATAAGTGCCGGACATGAGCCTGAACATCTTGACAGAGCAATAGCTGCCTTTACCAAGGTAGGCAAGGAGCTTGGTGTTTTAAAAAGCTAAAACCGCTCATAATCTCAATATCGCCGTCAAATCCAAAACGGATTGGATCCTTGAGCATAACTTTTACATTTTCCGGCAGATAGAGAGTAACTCTTTTGTTTGTACCATCCCATTTAGCTTTTTTGGTATAGACATCCGGACGAATTACAATAAGGGAATCTGTCAGTTCATATACAGGCAGGTTCCTTTGTGCTTTCATCATTGCCTCACCTCCGGTGTACCCGAAAGATTGGGTTCTCATCTTCACATACCTGACAGAGTCATCAGTTGTCCTCTCAATTCTAATTTGCGGAAAGGCAACAAAATGTTTCTCTGAGCCGCTTTTATCTACCCAAAAGATTGAAAGGTCATTTTTATCACCCTCAATAATAAGGTTTTCATCCGGCATCGGTGTATCGTACATCAGACTTAAATATATTGTGTCACTTTTTGTAACAAGAGGAACATCTACAACCTCCCTGCTATTCTCCCAATATGGTCTTGAAGACTTAACCGCAAGTGTGGCAGCGCCAAATCCGGAAATTATCCACAGAATAAAAATAATCAGACCGGGGCGGAATCTCGGATTAGGAAACTCAAAAAGAATCTGAATACCTCCGTATAACATCCCGAGTAAAGGGAGGAAAAGAAATGCAAGTGAAGATATTTTTAACCAGAGAGTATTTTCAATACCAAGGGCAACATAATCCATAATATCCCCCGGATTAAATCCGTTAAAAATCTCTATACCAAGGAAAAGAAATGAAAATATCAGAATACCTCCTATCGAGAACAAGACAAGGAATACTGCAAAAACCTTGGATATTGCTCTGAATATATCATTTATAACAGGTGCCCCGTTTTTTCCGGCTCTCTTTATATCCCTGCCTACCCTCTGCGCACCTCTCTCTATATTCCTCTGAATATTTGAAAGATCCGGTTTTTCACCCCTCATTGCAAACTTCTGATGAACTGTTCTGGCTTCAGGAATCGCTATCCACATTATAATATATGCAAGAAAAACCAGAGATCCCACAGAATGAACACCCGTGAATGGGATTAACATAAACGGAACCCAGGAGAAAAAGAGAAGAACAAGTGTTATTACCCTTACAATAGCAATGTCAATATTAAAATATGCAGCCAGGCCTGAGCATACGCCCCCAATCATCTTATTGTCGGGGTCTCTGTAAAGCCTCTTTTCCGCTCTTCCGGAGGCCGACACTCCGCCTCTTCTGAAATTTGTTGCATTACTCTCTTCGTCAATTATCTCAGGCCTTCCCAGCACCATAATAACTTCGTTAACAATAACTGAAGTTATGACAGAAGAGCGGCCACTTTTATCCAGAAACAGTTCGGCTATCCTCTCCTCAATCCCCTCTACAATCTCACTGCCGTTCTGAATCTCCCTGTAGTGATCATTTAGCTCCTCTATATATCCCTTTAGTATGAGGTATCCATCCTCTTCAACAGTGAAGGCAATTTTGCCAATACTCACCTTTACAACTTTTTTCATTTTATTTACAGAGATTTATTGTTTCTTATTAACTCTATTGTCTCCACCAGCTCTTTCCATGCTGCATCCATCTCGGCAAGCACCTCCTTGCCCTTATCTGTTATGGAGTAGTACTTTCTTGGAGGTCCCTGAGGAGACTCCTCCCATCTGTAGCTTAGCATACCCTGGTTCTTCTGTCTTGTAAGAAGTGGATAGAGAGTTCCCTCTACAACAATCATCTTTGCACTCTTCAGCTCCTCAATCAGAGAAGATGCATACGCGTCATTATTATTAAGTATGCTAAGTATGCAATACTCAAGAACACCCTTGCGCATTTGTGACTTTACATTATCAGTATTAATATCTGTCATGGCTGTTTACTATTTAAATGATGAAAATTTTCTCAGATTTTCTGCCGTTACAGGCAGACCTCTCATCTCGCATTTCTGGCTGGCAGTCATCGCCTGCGGAGCAATAATCCAGAAAATTATATAAGCCCAGAATCCAAGTCCTCCCAGGAACAGGCTTATAGCAAATATTACGCGGATAAGGACCATATCAATATTAACATAATAGCTTAAACCGCTGCAGACTCCTCCAATTATCCTGTTGTCCGGATCCCTGTATAATCTTTTTACCACAGTCTGATTCAGTCCTGCCGAAGCAGAATCGTTTGCAAAGTCTGCCGAGTCATCTGCTGCGGTACCATCCGGCATTCCAAGCTGGGCAATTACCCTGTTAACAACAGAGATATTAACAACCTCCACACTCTTTGACAGCTCATCATAAAAGAGCTCTGCTATTCTCTGCTCCAGATCATCCATAATATCTGCAGCCTCACTGCCCTCTCCGGTCTTTTGGCGGAATTTTGCCAGATATCGCTCTAATTTCTGATAGGCATCCTCGTCAATAACAAAGGATCTGCCCCCAATACCTACAGTTACAACTTTTTTCATTTTACGAATACTTAATTTGGTTTAGAATTTGGTACTGCAAATATATATACTTTTTCTATTACCTTGTATCACATAGTACTGTTTTTTTGCAAAAAAAGGCCCGCTACATTTGTAACGGGCTGATATTCTGCGAGAAATTTTTTACAAAAAATTTACTCTTTTAGTTTGTAGGTGGTGTCTCTTGTGTTGCAGCAGGAGTTTGTTGCTGAGTTTCAGGCTGAGCTGAAGGGAATTCAGGCTGACCCTGTACAGGTGCAGACTGCTCAATTCTCTGCTGAATTGAATTGGCTCTGTTTGTGTTTCCGGTTGAAACAAATGCTGTAGCAAGAACGCAAAGAACAATTATTGCTATTGCCAGTGTCCAGGTTGCCTTTTCGAGAAAATCAGCAGTCTGGCGCACTCCAAATGTCTGGTTGCCCTGAGCAAAATTTGCGGCAAGTCCACCGCCTTTTGAGTTCTGCACCAATACTATTATAGTAAGCAGAATGCTTGCAATTACAATTACTATTGATATAGCTGTATACATAATTATATGTTGTGTTTGGTCTTTAACTCTTTAACAAGGGAGGCAAAGTAAACACTTTTTTCCGGATATAGCAAAATTAGTTTTGCGTAAACATCCAGAGCCCTCTTCACAAATCCCTGTTCTGCATAGATAGCTGCAAGTGTTTCAGTATAGAATCCCGAGTCATCAAACTCCTCCTGAATGTCAATAACTACAGGATCAGCAGCTGGAGAAGAACCCCTTAGAAGAGACGGCTTCTCAGCTATAAACTTGTCTATTGGACGAGAAGAGTCAAGATCTAATGACTCCATCTCATTTCTTGAGAAGTAGTCACCCCCCGGGATAATCTTTGGAGAGTCTACTACTATAATCTCTTCATCGCCATCCTCTATCAGCTCAATAAAATCCTCATCCTCCTGAACAACCTCGGCTGTTTTCTGCTCCGGTTCTGAATCGATATCCAATTCATGGTCCTCTATAAGATCTTCAACAAAACTTTCTGAAACCTCCGCCGGGTTTTCCTCAGGAAGCTCAATCTCTTGATTGACTGCAGGAGATGGCATATCGTGAAGTTCGGCAATTTCATAAAGCAGCTCCCGCGAGTGAACATATGCAGAGGCCCTGCCAAGGCAGGATTTTCTTGCCTCGGGACCCTGCTCGCTTATCTTTTTATATAACTCAAGATGAGCAAGCGAATACCATGGGTACTTTTCAATAAGCTGCTCTAAAGCTGTCAGTTCATTGTCTTCCATACCATTACCAGTTTGCTACCGTACCGTTAAATATTGCCTCAGTGAGCTTCTCTACAATTGCATCCACAAGTCTTGCCTCAACAGCATCAAGAGATGTAGATGAGGGATAATCCTCAAATTCTGCAAAAGATCTTTCAAAATCCTCCTTTGGATATTTTTTATTGGAGAATCTGATTTTAATTGTGATTGTTAATCTGTTCATTGAGGCAACCTCATTAGCAGTAACAGCCATAGAGGTTATCTCATAATTGGTAATCTCCCCCTCAACCTGAAGATCTGCATCCATCTCTGTAATTGAGAGTTTTGTGAGCTTCCTGTACTTCTCCTTAAGCCCCTCGGTAAGTATATTGCTGAGAGATGGATTTACACGCATTGCCCTGTTCTCTATCCTTGCAACCGATATCGATGTAACATCAGGAGCTATAGATGTCCCTGAAAAGGAGTATATTCCGCAGGATACCGGTCCAAACAGGATAACAATTATATATAACAGAACTCTCTTCATAAATACTCTTTTACAGGTCAAGATTCAGCTCTTTAATTTTTCTGTACAGCGTTCTTTCTGAAATGCCCAACTCGGCAGCAGCCAGTTTTCTTTTACCTCCGTGCTTCTCCAAAGCCTTTTTAATCAACTCTGCATTTACATTCTGGATTGAGAGGACTACATCCTCTTCGTAATCCACAATCGCATCACTTTTTGAAAAGTTCTTATTTATGTCCAGTACGGGTGAAACAGGCTCAACCTGATGTTTTGTCTCTAACCGTTTTTTAAGCTCCTCAACTTCGTGCCTCAGCTGATATAGTATTTTAAAAATTATATCCCTGTCTGTAAGATACTCAGACCCTTGACTTTCAGAGGTTTTCACAGGAAGGTATTCCGGGCCCTCAGCAGGCAGGTATCTCACCAGATCCTCCGGTCCAATCTCCCTGTTATGTTCAATTACAGAAATCTGCTCCGCCAGACTTTTAAGTTGCCTGATGTTTCCCGGCCATCTGTATGATTCTAGCATTACTCTTGCAGGGTCCGTAAGTTTTATTGAAGGCATCTTGTACCTCTCTGCAAAATCAACAGCAAACTTCCTGAAAAGCAGGTATATATCATCTTTTCTCTCTCTGAGAGAGGGGATGGTTATTGGAACTGTATTTAACCTGTAGTAGAGATCTTCCCGAAACTTCCCTGCCTCAATGGCTCTCATTAGATTCTTGTTGGTGGCAGCAACAACCCTGACATCTGTCTTTTCAACTTTTGATGAGCCCACTTTAATAAACTCGCCTGTCTGTAAAACCCTCAGAAGCCTTACCTGTGTAGAGAGGGGAAGCTCGGCAACCTCATCAAGAAAGAGAGTCCCCTCATCGGCAACCTCAAAATAGCCCTTTCTTGTCTCCACAGCGCCGGTAAATGCCCCCTTTTCGTGACCAAAAAGCTCTGAATCTATTGTCCCCTCAGGAATAGCTCCGCAGTTAACTGCTATGTACTTTTTATGTTTTCTTGGACTGTATGAGTGTATAATCTGAGGGACAACCTCCTTACCAACACCGCTTTCTCCTGTTATCAATACTGAAAGATCTGTTCCGGCAACCCTGACGGCAGTTTCAAGAGCCATGTCAAGAGCAGGATTATTGCCAATAATATCGAATCTTTGCTTTAAACTTCTCATGTCCATAGGTGCAAAAATAGACAAAATATATATATCTTTGTGGAATAGCTATTGAAATTAACACCAAAACAAAGCAATAATGAAAATGAAATTCCTTAAGCTTTTATCGTTTGCACTGATTGGTTTTGCAGTCGTTTCCTGCTCCAATCCGTCAAAGATGGCAAAAGACGCCGTGCTCATGGGAGTAGATGGCAATCCTAAAGTACTTGAAGTAGTCGCTGACGAAATCACAGCCTCCTACACCCTTACTTTTCCTGAAGGATACTTCCACCCAAAGGCAATCCTTGAAATTGTACCTGTACTTGTTTATGAAGGTGGTGAAGCTGTAGCTCCAACACAAAAACTTCAGGGACAAAAGGTAACAGACAACTTTAATGTTATTCCTTTAGATGGCGGAAAAGCCAGCAGTACTATTAAGTTTGCTTATGTACCGGGTATGGAAAAATCACATCTGGAACTTCGTGTTGCAGTATGGAACAATCTTAAAAAGATAGATTTTCCTGCTCCATACAAAGTTGCTGATGGCGCAAACATCACCTATAAGCTTGTTCATCAACATGGTTTGGCAGCTTACACTCAAGATAATTACAAGAAAATTATTTCTGAGAAAAAAGAGACTCAGATTCTCTATACAATCAACAGTCATAAAGTACGCCCTAAAGAGCTTACTAAGCAAGAGATTAAAGAATTTGAGAAATTCCTTGCAGATATCAAAGCAGATGAGCGCAGAGAAATTGTTGAGACAAACATAGTTGCCTATGCATCTCCGGACGGACCAGAGAAGCTTAACAGCAAACTTTCAGACAAAAGAAGCGAAACTGCCAAGGCAGCTTTTGACAAGATTACCAAGAAAAACCCTGTAGATGCACCTGTTAATGTAACAACTGTTGCAGAAGACTGGGAAGGATTCCAGGAATTGGTTGCTGCTTCTGACATCCAGGATAAGGAACTGATTATCCGCGTTCTTTCAATGTATGGAGATCCTGCTGTTCGCGAAAGGGAGATTAAGAATATGTCATTTGTGTTTAAAACACTTGCAAGCAAAATTCTTCCGGAACTCCGCAGAGCAAGGTTTATTGCAAATGTAGACTATACAAACTATAGTGACGAGGAGCTTGTTGAGCTTACCAACAGTAATATTGAGATTATGGATGTTGAGGCTCTTCTGTATGCTGCAACACTTGTAAATGACTATGCTACAAAGGTAAAACTCTATACAAAAGCAGGTGACAAATTTAAATGTGACCGTGCATACAATAACCTGACAGCAGTTCATCTTGACAATGGCAAACTTGCAGATGCAAAAATGGCTATTGCAAAAGTTTCAAACAAAACCAGCAAGTTCTACTATAACAACGCTGGAGTTATCGCTTTGAGAGAGAAGAACTACAAACAGGCAGAAGATATGTTTGCAAAATCAGATCTTAAAGAATCAAAACAAAACACAGCTATCATTGATATCCTCAACGGAAGATACAGAGAGGCTGCTGCAAAACTTGCCGGAACAGGCGATTCTAACGAAGGTCTTGCATATATCCTAACCAACCAGCTTGATAAAGCTCTTCCTGTTCTTACTCACGACTGCCCTCACGCAGCATATATGAGAGCTATTGTTTACGCACGCAAAGGCGAAATGATAGAGGTTGCCAAGCAACTTAACAAAGTATATGAAAACGAGAACTTCAAAAAGCGCTCAGAGAAAGACATTGAATTTGCAAAATTCAGACAACAGTAATCTCTAGTTTGAAATAATCTAGAGTTTGATAGACTCAGGGGCTGATCATTAATGATCAGCCCCTTTTTTATATCAGTTATCGGGAGCCAATGTTTTCCTTAGCTGATACAGATAACTGATAAATAAGCAAATATGAGAGTTGGGGGGTGACTAAAGTTTCCCACGTCTAAGACCAGAAGTAAACTATATACCCACACCGCTGTAACACGCTGATTAACTAAACATAAGCAATCCACCTGTCAGGTGACCTGACAGGTGGATTGTTTATACATTGATAATCTGAGACTTAGAACCGCACGGGTTTCGCAAAAATCATCTGCCGAATGGCTAACATAAAGACGGGCGGGCGGGTATCCGCCAGGTAACCGCCAGGACTTCCCGCCCGGCACCATATAAATGCCTCCGCTCGGCAACAGAATGAGAAATGTGTTGACAGGGATATTCGTATATGTGCTTATAAATCTAGCAATTGCAAATCGCTTTTGGAAAAACTTTTTAAAAAACCAATTTCTAAACACCTAACTACCTGTTAGATAAACAAATACCCCTGTCAAACCTCCCACCAAGTTTAAAAGGTGCTTCGCAGTTTATACAGCCGGTTATCCGTCATACCTGCACCTCTGTATAACGCTGTTTTTCTACTTATTAACACTTTTTTACGGATGATCTGCAATGTAAACTATGTTAAAAAGATTGCCATGCCCCTACCTGAATCACCCGAGACGCGAAGGAACCTCCGCCACAGCGAACGAAGTGAGCGAGGAGGAAAAGTTCCGGAGGGGCTGCGGGTGATTCAGGTAGGGATAAGGAGCAGGTCTTTGAGCGAAGGAACCTCCGCCGGAAGCAGCGAAGCGGATGAGGAGGAAAAGTTCCGGAGGGGCTGCGGTTGACTTTGGAGTTAATCTAGTTTGAGGACAGCCATAAAGGCGCTCTGAGGAACCTCTACATTGCCTACCTGGCGCATCCTCTTCTTTCCTTTCTTTTGCTTTTCAAGGAGTTTGCGCTTTCTGCTGATGTCTCCACCGTAACATTTTGCGGTTACATCTTTACGGACAGCTTTCACAGTCTCCCTTGCAATGATTTTGGCCCCAATGGCGGCCTGGATAGCTATGTCAAACTGCTGGCGAGGTATTAGCTCTTTAAGTTTTTCACACATTCTGCGGCCAAAGTCGTAAGCGTGATCCCTGTGAATAAGACTGGACAGGGCATCAACCTGCTCGCCATTAAGAAGAATATCGAGTTTAACAAGATCTGCCTCTTTGTATCCAACAACATGGTAGTCAAACGAGGCGTATCCTCTGGAAACAGATTTCAGTTTGTCATAAAAATCAAATACTATCTCAGCAAGTGGCATCTCAAAATTTAGTTCAACCCTCTCACTTGTGAGGAAGTGCTGGCTGAGAAGAACTCCTCTCTTATCCAGGCAGAGTTTCATTATAACCCCAAAATACTCTGACTTTGAGATTATCTGAGCCCTTATGTATGGCTCTTCAATATAATCTACCAATGTTACGGCAGGAAGTCCGGATGGATTGTGAACATCCATCATCTCTCCCTGTGTTGTATAAACTTTATAAGAGACGTTTGGTACGGTTGTAATTACATCCATGTCAAACTCTCTGTAGAGACGCTCCTGTACTATTTCAAGGTGGAGAAGGCCAAGGAATCCGCATCTGAAACCAAAACCAAGAGCAAGCGAAGATTCCGGTTCAAAAACAAGTGAAGCGTCATTTAACTGGAGCTTCTCAAGCGAAGCTCTCAAATCCTCATACTCATCGGCCTCAACAGGATATACACCGGCAAAAACCATCGGCTTTACCTCCTCAAATCCTCCGATGGATGTGCTGCAGGGTTTTGCAATATGTGTAATGGTGTCACCCACTTTTACCTCGCTGGCTGCCTTGATTCCGGATATAATATAACCTACATCACCGGTCTGAACTTCGCCGGAAGGTGTCATTCTAAGCCTCAGGATACCAACTTCATCTGCCTCGTACTCCTTCCCTGTATTGAAGAACTTAACTTTATCTCCTTTCTTTATTGATCCGTTAACAACTTTAAAGTATGCTATAATCCCCCTGAAGGAATTAAAAACCGAGTCAAATATAAGTGCCTGAAGGGGAGCATCGGGATCTCCCTTGGGAGATGGAACTTTGTTAATAATCGCATTGAGTATCTCCTGCACCCCTGTTCCTGTTTTGCCGCTGGCAAGAATAATATCCTCATCATCACAACCTAGCAGGTCAATAATCTGATCTTTAACAGAATCTATCATTGCTGCATCCATATCAATCTTGTTAAGAACAGGAATGATTTCCAGATCGTGATTGAGGGCAAGATACAGATTGGATATAGTTTGTGCCTGAATTCCCTGAGTTGCATCAACAACCAGCAGTGCCCCTTCACAGGATGCAATTGCTCTTGACACTTCGTATGAAAAATCAACGTGGCCGGGAGTATCAATCAGATTTAGAGTGTATTTCTCACCCTCGTGGATATAATCCATTTGAATTGCGTGGCTCTTAATTGTGATCCCCTTCTCCTTCTCCAGGTCCATTGAGTCTAAAACCTGCGCCTCCATATCACGCCCTATGACAGTATTTGTAAACTCCAATAGCCTGTCTGCCAGCGTACTCTTCCCGTGGTCAATATGTGCGATTATACAAAAGTTCCTAATGTTCTTCATGGCTGCAAAGATAAAAATATTTAACAAATGCAAATTAATGGTATTATCTTTGTCAGCTAGCTCCTTAAAAAAAGAGTAAATCAGCAACAAAATATATTATAATGACACAAAATTATCCATTGGGCGAAGTTGCCTCTCAGGTAAGGAGGGACATTGTGCGGATGGTAAATCTGGCAGCCTCGGGACACCCGGGCGGCTCGCTCAGCAGTACTGACATTTTAACGGCTCTCTTCTTCTCAGAGATGAATCACGATCCTGCAAACTGGAGAAGAGACGGAAAGGGAAGAGATATGTTCTTTCTCTCTGCAGGACACCTTTCACCGGTATTCTACAGCGTACTCGCCAGAAGCGGGTACTTTTCAGTTAGTGAACTGGCAACATTCAGAAAGATGGGGTCAAGACTTCAGGGACACCCATCAGTAGAGAGAGGTTTACCGGGGGTTCATGTTGCATCCGGCTCACTGGGACAGGGCCTTTCAGTGGCCTGCGGTGCAGCAATTGCAAAAAAACTTGAAGGAGAAAAGTGTGTTGTATTTGCACTTCTTGGTGACGGAGAACAGCAAGAGGGGCAAATCTGGGAGGCAGCAATGTTTGCATCTCACCAAAAACTCGGAAACCTGATAGCAATTACAGACTGGAATGGTCAGCAGATTGACGGACCAAACGACAAGGTTATAAGCCTTGGCGATTTAAAAGCAAAATGGGACGCATTCGGATGGGATGTTGTTGTAGCAGACGGACACGATCTGGAAGCAATTAAGGCAGTTCTGAAGAGCGCCAGAGAGAGCGTCTCAGATGAGAGGCCAAAAATGCTCCTGATGAAGACCGATATGGGTAAAGGGGTAGATTTTATGCAAGGGACCCATCAGTGGCACGGAAAGGCACCAAATGCCGATCAGACAGAGAAAGCACTTTCACAACTTAAGGAGACTATAGGAGATTTTTAATAATGAAGGAGAAATTTGAAAATACAGGGAACAAAGATACAAGATCAGGTTTTGGCGCCGGACTCCATCAAGTTGGAAAAACAAACAGAGATGTAGTTGCTCTTTGTGCAGACCTCACAGGATCTCTTAAAATGGATGCATTTGCAGCCGAATTCCCGGAGAGATTCATTCAGTGCGGAATTGCAGAAGCCAATATGATTGGAACAGCCGCAGGTCTTGCGGTATCCGGGAAAATCCCATTTGCAGGCTCTTTTGCCGAATTTGTTACCGGAAGGGTATACGATCAGGTGAGACAAGTCGTTGCCTATTCAGACACAAATGTTAAAATTTGTGCATCTCACGCAGGAATCACCCTTGGGGAGGATGGAGCAACACATCAGACAATGGAGGATTTGGGGCTAATGAGGATGCTCCCCAATCTCACAGTTATAAATCCCTGTGATTATAACCAGACAAAAGCAGCAACCATAGCGATAGCAGACTACCATGGTCCTGTATATTTAAGATTTGGCAGACCATCTGTACCAAACTTCACCCCGGCTGACCAGAAGTTTGAAATTGGGAAGGCACTTCGTTTAACAGAGGGAGACGATGTTACAATTTTTGCAACAGGTCATCTTGTCTGGGAGGCTCTGGAGGCCGCCAAAAGACTTGAAGAGGATGGAATCTCTGCCGAGGTAGTAAATATTCATACCATTAAACCTTTGGACAAAAAAGCAGTCATAGAATCAGCATCAAAGACAGGAGCAGTAGTAACTGCAGAGGAGCACCTGATTGCCGGAGGCCTGGGAGAACTTATAGCCGGCCTACTGGCAACAGAAAAACCAACCCCGGTTGAATTTGTTGCTGTTGACGACCTCTTTGGGCAAAGCGGAGAGCCGTCTGAACTTATGAAAGAGTACAAACTGGATGCAGCAAGCATAGTAACAGCTGCAAAAAGAGCAATATCAAGAAAATAGAGTTTTAACTAAATGACAGATAGGGAGCTTCTGGAGTTATACAGAGAGGAGGGCAAACAAAATTATGCCTTCAACCTTATTGTCAAAACATATAGTGAAAGACTTTACTGGCATGTTCGCAAAATGGTAGCTTCTCACGAAGATGCCAACGACATTATTCAGAATTCATTCATAAAGGCATGGGACGCCCTTCCGGATTTCCGGGAGGAGTCTCGTCTTTATACATGGTTGTACAGGATAGCGACCAATGAATCCCTAACTTTTCTGAAACGGAAAAAGACCCGGGCATTTTTATCACTTACTGATTACTCAAGGCAACTTGAGAATAAACTGGAGTCTGATCCATATTTTAACGGAGACAAGACACAACTTGTGCTTCACAAAGCCATTCTCAAATTACCGGATAAACAGAGAGCTGTTTTCAACATGAGATATTTTGATGATATGAAATATGAAGAGATATCTGAAGTCACAGGCACATCTGTAGGGGCTTTGAAGGCATCTTACCATCATGCATTTCAAAAAATTCAACAGGCAATGGAAGAGCTCCTTTAATCCTTTTTCATTTTAAGTAGTCAAAGAGATATGAAAGAAAAATTCAATATGGAAAATAAGCACCTTAGGGAAAATCCTTACTCGGTTCCTGAGGGGTACTTCAATAACCTTCAGGATACAATCTCAGAAAGAGTTGCATCCGGAAAGAGAGGCTCTTCATTCTGGAGCGTTGCAAGGCCACAGCTGGCTCTTGTAACATCATTTGCAATTATCTTTCTTATTGCCTACGCCACCATTAATATATTCAGTCCCGGGAAAGCAGATGAGACCTTAATCGTTACAGAAACCGACCCTGTAGAGGGACTCTATATAAAGACCAGCTTTGTTGACTTTTACGATTCAACGGCTGATTCTCTCTACGCAGAAGAGGAGAAAGAGATAGACCCCGAGGAGATCATGGACTATCTGAGCACTAATACAGGTTTAATATACTTAGCATCTATAGATTAAATAAAAATGAAAAAAATTGCTTTAGCAGTACTGTTTTCTGCATTATATGTTCTTTCACTTGCTCAGCCTCAGCCGCTGCTGTCGCCATGGTCTGCCGGTGAAGATCAGCAAAACAGATACGAACAGATTCAGAGTGCGAAAATTGCCTTCTTCACAACAGAGTTAGAGCTCTCCCCAAAAGAGGCAGAGGAGTTTTGGCCCATCTACAATAATTTCTGGAAAGAGAGAGAAAAGTCTTACAGACGAATTCAGGGTAATCTGAAAAATATTGACAAAGCTCTCAGCGGAGAGAGTAAAATTTCAGAAACTGAACTTAAAACTCTTATGGACAAGTATGTCTCAGAATTTTCCTCTGAGGGTGATATTTTTAAAAATTTCCACTCCCAGTTTATGAGGATTCTTCCTGCAGAAAAGGTAGCAAAAATTTATGTAACAGAAGAGAAGTTTCGTATTAAAATGATTCATCAGCTCAGAAGAGGACAGGGCGGGCCCGGAGCTACTCAGAACTTGAGATAGAAATCAGCTGTTAATCTTCTGTAGTCATCAGAAAATGCTCCACCGGGGCTCTCTTGAACAGAGAGTCCCGATTTTTTTAATCCCAAATCCCTCGTTTTAGAAAACTCCATTAACACCCTCTTCTCAGGCTCTCCTGATAATGTGCTTACTTTGCATATATGACAAAGATAGAGCCCGTGTAAAGCAGCAGCAGAGACAAAAAATTCACCCGCCTCTGCCGGCAGAATGACCGAGAGAGTTCCGCAGGGAGTAAGCAGATTTGCAGAACAATCTGCCAGTTCATAAAAGGGGAGGCTCTCCGAATGCCTTGCATTACTCCGTCTTTTAGCGGGTGCCTTTAGAGAGTTTATAAAATAGGGCGGATTGGAGACAATCAAATCAAAACAGCCACTGCCGGTGTTTGCAAATTCCTTTAAAGAGAGAGGTAATGACGAGAGAGAATTGCTCCACTTTGAAGCTTTAAAATTATACTCTGCCTCCTCTGACGATGGAGCATCCGGATCAATTCCTACAATGTTGAAATTGTTAAACTGAGATGATAGCCGCTGAGCAACCATCAGGGCAATTACCCCGGTACCTGTTCCTACATCCAGAACCCTTACAGGCCTCTCAAGAGGCACCGATTGGGGAAGAGAGCACCAGGCACCAAGCAGAACACCATCTGTGTTTACCTTCATCGCGCTAATCTCCTGCCTTACAGAAAACTGCTTAAACAAGAAACTCCCCATCTTTCATTTCAAGAATTCTGTCACTCATTGAGGCTAGATCTCTGTCGTGAGTAACAATTATTATTGTCTGCCCGAATTTATCTCTAAGATCAAAGAAGAGTTTATGAATCTCTTTTTTTGTTACTGTATCAAGATTGCCTGATGGCTCATCAGCAAGGATTACAGAGGGATTATTCATAAGAGCTCTCGCTATGGCAACCCTCTGTTGCTCTCCGCCGCTAAGTTCTGATGGTTTATGATTAAGCCTCTCTCCCAAACCAAGAGAGGTTAGCATCTCAGCTGCTCTAGTACGAGCTTTTGACGCACTCTCCTTTGCAATCATTGCCGGTATAATTACATTCTCAACAGCAGAAAACTCAGGTAGAAGGTGATGAAACTGAAAAACAAAACCTATTTTTCTGTTTCTGAAATCAGCCAAAGCATTTGTTCCCAGAGAGAACAAATCTGTCCCGTCAATCATAACCCTCCCGCTATCTGGCTTTGAGAGGGTACCAAGAATTTGGAGCAAGCTGGACTTTCCAGCCCCGCTTGCTCCAACAATACTTACCACCTCCGCCTCCTTTGCCTCGAAATCAATTCCCTTGAGGACAAGAAGGCTTCCGTATGATTTTTTAATATCGGTTGCCTTAATCATCCAGTATTATTCGTCCTTGTCGTTTGCTTCGTACTCTTTAAGCAACTTATCCTGAACCTCGGCAGGAACCTGCTGATACTCTGCAAAAGTCATAGTAAATGTAGCTCTTCCGGATGTAAGTGAACTCAGAGTAGTAGAGTACTTATTCAACTCTGCAAGAGGAACTCTTGCCTTAAGAATTTCAAAGCCTTTATCACTGCTCATACCCTCAATCATGGCCCTGCGATTCTGAAGGTCACTCATTACATCACCCATATAGTCACTTGGAACAAGAACCTCTACATTATAAACAGGCTCCATAATCTTTGGACCAGCCTTTTTAAAAGCCTCTTTAAAGGCGTTTCTACCGGCAAGTTTGAATGAAATCTCATTTGAGTCAACTGGGTGCATCTTGCCATCGTAAACAAATACCCTGATATCACGAGCATAAGAACCTGTAAGAGGTCCCTCCTCCATCTTTTCAAGAATACCTTTGAGGATAGCAGGCATGAACCTCGCATCAATTGAGCCACCTACAATACAGTTGAAGTACTCTAGTTTTCCACCCCAATCCATTTTGTACTCCTCTTTGCCCTTGATATTCAGGACAAGCTCCTTGCCCTCAATTTTGAACTTATTATTAGGAGCAACTCCCTCAACAACAGGCTCTATAAGGAGGTGAACCTCACCAAATTGTCCCGCTCCGCCTGATTGCTTTCTGTGTCTGTAATCAGCGATGGCAACCTTGGTAATGGTCTCTCTGTAAGGAATCTTTGGAGGGAATAGATCTATCTCAAGTTTATGAGTATTGGTAAGGTGCCACTTAAGGATGTTAATATGGTGCTCTCCCTGCCCGCTGAGGATAGTCTGCTTAAGCTCTTTTGAATACTCAATCTTAATAGTAGGGTCCTCTGCGTTTGCACGGTTGAGTATCTCTCCAAGTTTCTCCTCATCCTTCTCTGCCTTAGCCTTAATAGCTGTACGGAATTTTGAAGGAGGGAATACTATAGACTCAAATGCCCACTCCTTATTTCCACCGTTCAAAGTCTGATTAGTCTTAACAGACTTAAGTTTTACGGTACAACCAATATCACCGGCTACCATCTCGGTAACTTTCTCTTTTTTCTTTCCGGCAACGGCATAGATAACTGAAAGACGCTCTTTAGATCCGTTTTCCGGATTCACAAGGTCCATACCCTCAGTGATTTTACCGGACATTACCCTGAAGAAAGAGACATCCCCCAAATGCTGCTCAACCGAAGTCTTGTAAATAAATACAGATGGCTGGCCCGCTGAATCACAAGGGACAGTTGTACCATCTTTTAACATCTGGACCATTTTGTCAGGTGAAGGTGCTGCATTAATTACAAACTCCATAAGCCTCTTTACGCCAATATCCTTTCTGCCTGAAAGGCAGAAGAGAGGCATAATCTCAGCCTTTGCAATTCCAATTCTGAGACCCGCTCTTATCTCCTCCTCTGTAAGCTGTCCTTTGTCAAAAAAGAGCTCCATCAGAGCCTCATCATTCTCAGCAGCCATCTCAGCAACAACCTGATGCAGCTCAGCAGCCTGATCTGCCTGGTCAGCAGGGATTTCCAGCTCTTCACGGGTTCCGTTTTCATCTTTGAAGCGATACATCTTCATCTTAAGAACATCAATAAAGCTGTTGAATCCAACTCCTGTCTCTATTGGATATTGAATAACCAGTACCTTTTTGCCAAAAGTCTGTTTGACAGACTCCAGAGCCATCTCCCAGTTTGCTTTTTCGTGGTCCAGCTGATTTATAGCTAAAATCAGAGGCTTTTTGCACTTCTCGGCCTGTCTGGCGAATATCTCAGTACCCACCTCTACACCCTGCTGGGCATTAACCACCATAACACCTGCGTCTGCAACCTTAAATGCAGAGATGACTCCTCCAATAAAGTCGTCAGAGCCGGGTGTGTCAATAATATTGAGTTTATGATCCATAAACTCTGTATACAATAGAGTGGGATAGATTGAACGCTGGTAGATTTGCTCAATTTCCGTATTGTCACTCACAGTGGTTTTAGCTTCAACTGATCCTCTGCGGTCAATAACTTTGCCTTCAAACATCATTGTCTCTGCCAGGGTTGTCTTCCCTGATTTCGTGCCTCCAAGCAGGACGATGTTGCGAATGTTCTGAGTAGGGTAAACTTTCATAGTAATTACTTGGTTATATGTTGTTTATAATTTTTTAATGTGCAAAGACTCAAATTTAACTATTTTTTTTAAGATAGAGGCCCCTTCCTGTAAAGAATTAACAACTCATCCAGGCCAATACCTGTCACTTTTTTGCTAATCCTCTCAATACTCCTTGCCGGTAAACACACTCCACCCCTGCGGAATAGTTTTACTACATCAAAAGATGTAAGAGAGGGGTCAAGAAATATTTTTTTCTCTTCAAACAGGTCAATAAAAACCTCAGAAAATAAATCTCCTTTCATAAGAAGGAGCTTACATAATTTTTTCATACATTCTATGTTTTGATTACACACCAAAAGTATTTTTAATAAACGCTCATACAACACCTATTGTGTGTTTTTTTCCAAATCCATCAGATATGTTTTCAATTCTAGATTTTATCCTTCAGATAATTGCACTTTTAATACTGTTTACACACACTATCCGTGCGTATTGTTCTCCTGCAACAAAATTTATATTTGTTTCTATGAATATCGAAAACATTAAGCAGGCTATTGGAAAACGAAGACGAGAGCTAGGCTTGTCGCAGGAGTTTATGGCAGAAAAGCTTAAAATGTCACTTAATGGATATCGCAAAATTGAGGTGGGTACAACCTCAATTATTCATCCACAACTTTCAGAGATATGTTCACTTTTAAAGATCGCTCCTGAAGAGCTGATCTATCCGGAATCCGGATGGAACAACAAGGAGCAGATATCCGGTCTTGAGGCAGAACTTGTGCAATGCCGTTCATTAATTGAGGAGCTGGAGTCAAATTTCAATCTTATGAGGGGAGAATATGAAACTCTGCTGGATCAAAACAGAGCAGCACTTGAGAGTCAGAAAAAATTGATAGGAATGCTCAATGAATCCCTTGCCCGATACAGGAAAGATTCTAAATAGCTATCTTTGGGGAAAGTTTTTGATTTGTTACTACCATACCACATAATGGGCGTTTCAGAGGCGGGCTGTGATGAGGCGGGCAGAGGAGCTCTTGCCGGGCCTGTATACGCCTCGGCAGTTATATTGCCACCGGATTTTTTCCACCCCCTTCTTAATGATTCCAAACAGCTCAAAGAGTCCCAGCGGGACAAGCTAAGAGCCATTATTGAGGCCGAAGCAATAGATTGGGCTGTTGCCTGGGCCACCCCTGAAGAGATAGACAAGGTTAACATCCTTAAGGCATCTATCCTCTCTATGCACAGAGCACTCGAGAATCTCAGGGTCAGGCCCCAGTCAATTATTGTGGATGGAAACAGGTTTTTACCATATAAAGATATTCCTTACAACTGCTTTGTCAAAGGCGATGGCAGATATTCATCAATTGCAGCAGCCTCTGTTCTTGCAAAAACCCACAGAGATGAGTTTATGAAGAAAATAGATATCGAATTTCCCTGTTACGGATGGGCAAAAAATATGGCCTACCCTACTTCCGGACACAGGGAGGCCATTAGAAAAAACGGGGTTAGTAAATATCACAGAGTCTCGTACAGACTCCTTCCTGAGCCGGATCTATTCAGCTTCACGAATTGCGAATCTCCCCAGAGAGAAGAGGGCACATGTTGTAAAGAATATTGAGATAACTATCTCCGGTGTTGCAGATTTATAATCTGTAGCTATTGAACCCATTTGTGATAATCCGTCAATTAAAGCGGAATACCCGCCCAGTAAAGCGAACAAAAGAGCTCCGGCTACTCCAAACATAGCTATGATTACTCTTGTTTTGTCATATCTGGGCTTTGGTTCGGGTAATACATCAATGGTTGCAAACAATCTGCCTGAAAAGCCTTTATCATCAATACTCTGTTTGTGTTCATCAAAGAACAACTTTATTTTTTCATCATCTTTCATAACCAATCGTGTTTAAATGGTTTGACAAATTGCCCCTTGCCCTTGACAGGTGAGACTTAACTGTATTCTCCGGCATCCCTGTTATGCCGGAAATCTCCTTGAGACTCTGATCCTCCATATAAAAAAGAAGCACTACTGTTCGCTCCTTCTCATTCAGTTTTGACATAGCCATATAGAGCTCCTGGTTTTTGTATCTGGAATCTGCTCTGTCTGTCTCTATGCTCAGTCTATCATCCAGCTCCACTGAGGCGAATCTGGAAGAGGCTCTTTTATTGTCACAAAAACAATTGTAAGCAATTCTGAACAGCCATGTAGAGAACTTTGACTTACCGCTGAATGATGAGAGGTTAATATAGGCTTTAATGAAAGCCTCCTGGACTATGTCGTCCCCCAAAGCAGCATCACCGCCGCAAAGGTTGCAAAGGAACCGCCTGAGCGGCTCCTGATTAATAATTACCTCTTTTTCAAATTCAGATCTGTTCACTTGAATTTGTTACTTGCCGTTTTTCTTGTTTATAAGATACGCTGTCAGCTGACCGAGTCCAACAAAGAGCGGAATAAGACCAAAGGCTGCAAATTTGAGCTGGTTGTCAAAGAAAAGGAAGAGGGCTATAAAAATTGCTATTCCTGCTCCAATTGTAACCAGAGAACTTGTAAGAGGGTCCTTCGGCTGCTTCTCTTTCTCGATTCCCCTGAATAGTTCAGGCGATAACTCTTTACCATGTTCAATTGCTTTTTCGATGAGTCTGTTTCTTGATCTATCCCTCATTATCTTAGTTGTATAGACGATTGCGAGGATAATAATTGCTGTGAGAAACGGCATTAAAATTGCTAATACTCCTTCCATTTTGTTTTAGTTTTTAGGGTTTTTAGTTTGTTTGCCTATTTGACTGCAATTCTGAAAGAAAAGTTGCAGACTCAGCAGAAATTTTTTCAAGCAATTGCTTTGCCCTTGATATAGAGTCGTTTAAATTTTTTGCATTTGGGGAAATTTCAAATACTTTACTAATGTGAGCACCTATTAGTTCCTCCTCTGAGAGGTTGTTTTCACCACAATAAACCCAGCAAGGCTTCCTGTACCGGTTGGCTAATATTGAGATTCCCTCCACAAGTTTACCGGAAAGAGTCTGCTTATCTAATCTCCCCTCTCCGGATATAATCAAATCTGCTTTTGCAATAGCCTCCTCTACATTTGCAAGTGTGGCGGCGACCCTCCAGCCCGGAATAA
Source organism: Bacteroidales bacterium MB20-C3-3 (assembly GCA_035609245.1). Taxonomy (NCBI): domain Bacteria; kingdom Pseudomonadati; phylum Bacteroidota; class Bacteroidia; order Bacteroidales; species Bacteroidales bacterium MB20-C3-3. The sequence continues at coordinate 1,409,710 of CP141202.1, forward strand.
GATCTGCCTTAAGAAAACTTCGCAATGCATATCCAACTCCTCCGGCCGCTCCGGAACCGGGAAAGTCAGAGAAATCATAGCCAACATAGGATGAGGAATCACACAGAAAGCAACTGTTAAACCCAAGGTGTCTTTCAGAAACCTCTGCAAAGTTCCGCATCCCCGCCTCCATCTTTATAAGATCAGATTCATCCGCACCCTTTTGTTTAGCATAAACATAAGTAGCACCATCTGCACCTAGCAGCGGGTTATCAACATCGCAGGCAACTGTTATTCTGACCCTTTTAAGCGCCCTCTCCGCCCCTGAATCATCTATTGAAAATATCTTACTAAGGAGAGAACCGGACATAAACTGATCCTCTTCCCCGCAAATTACCTCCCCCGATTTATCTCTGAATGTATATCCAAGAGCCTGCAACATTCCTGTTCCACCATCATTTGTTGCACTTCCTCCAATACCTGCTATTATTTCAGATACACCATCCTTTATTGCATTTAAGATTAGTTGTCCAAAACCAAAAGAGGTTGCCTCCACCGGATTGTACTCCTCTTTCTCAAGAAGTCCAAGTCCGGAAGCCAGAGCCATTTCAATAACTGCAACAGGATCTTTTTCTGACAACAGATAATGGCTTTTAATCGTTCTGCCCAAAGGATCAACAATCTCCACCTCTCTTCTTTTATAAAAACCATTTCTTCCGGCAACTGAGAGAAAACCCTCCCCTCCATCTGCCAGAGGAATCTGAAGTATCTTAATCTCATCAAGTGACAAAACTGAAGAGACACCTCTCTTTAAACCATTTGAAATAGATACTGAGGCCTCCTGTGCAGTGAGACTCCCCTTGAACTTATCCGTGGCGATGACAATGTTAATGGGATGTCGCATAGTTTAATTATGCATTATTGAACTATAAAAATACAAATAAAAAATTATCTTTGTATAAAGAGTTAAATTAAACAACCAGATAATAAATTAATGAAAAAAATTACACTAATCCTCATTGGTGCCATCTTGTTTTCGATAGCACCACTTAGAGCAGATGAAGGGATGTGGATACTTCCCCTTATTGAAAAACTCAATAATAAAAAACTTGCTGAACTTGGTTTCAAAATATCTGCAAAGGATATTTATGACATCAACAAATCAAGCCTCAAAGATGCAATCGTGCACTTTGGCGGTGGATGTACCGGTGAGATTATATCAGGAGAGGGTCTGCTTCTTACAAATCACCACTGCGGATACGGAGTTATCCAGAGATTGAGTACTGTAGAGAATGACTATCTTCAAAACGGATTCTGGGCTATGAACCGTGAGCAGGAGCTTCCTTCTCCCGGTCTTACTGTAACTTTCCTTGAGTCTTTTACAGATGTTACAAATGAAGTTGTTAAGGCAACTGCAGCTGTGGAGAACACTCCTGAGTTTGCAAAAGCACTACAGGCTGTTTCTGATGATATTATCAAAAGAGCTGTTGGTGATAACAAATATCTTCGCGGAAGAGTATCCTCTTTCTACGGTGGAAATGCATACTACCTTGTTGTTACAAAAACCTACACAGACATACGCTTTGTGGGAGCACCCCCGTCATCAATAGGTAAATATGGTGCCGATACAGATAACTGGATGTGGCCCCGTCATACAGGTGACTTCTCAATGTTCCGTGTTTATGCAGACAAGGATAACAATCCTGCTCCATATTCTCCAGATAACAGACCATATATTCCTAAAAAGCACCTTACTATCTCTCTTAAAGGGGTAAAACAGGGAGACCCTGCAATGATTATTGGATATCCCGGAAGGACAAACCGTTTTATGACATCTTCCGAGGTTAAGGAGACAAGTGATATTACAAATGCTATCGTAATTTATGTAAGAGGTATCCGTCAGGAGGTTCTTATGGCAGATATGGAGGCAGATCCAAAAATTCGCCTTCAGTACTCAAGCAAATATGCTGGCTCATCAAACTACTGGAAGAAAGCCATTGGTATGAACGAGACCTTTAAGAAGCTAAAAGTTCAAGAGCGTCGTGCAGATGAAGAGGTTAAATTCCAGGAGTGGGTTAACGCTAATCCGGCAAGAAAAGCAAAATACGGAACTGCTCTTGAAGAGATCAGGGGAGCTGTTTCAAACAGGGCAGAAGCTCTTTATTTATCTGCTTATCTGAGAGAGGCGCTTGGTTCAATCGAGATGCTCTCTGTTGCTGCAAGTTTCACTGACTATGCTGAAAATCTAGCTAAAGGCAATACAGAAGAGGCAGGAAAAGCTCTGGAGTTTGGGAAAAGAAGACTATCGGCTTTCTACAAGGACTACTCCGCTCCAACAGACAGAAAGGTTGCCAAGGCTCTTATAAAAGTATTCAGGGACAAAATAAAAGGAGAGGAGAGACCTGCTTTTTACAATGTAATTGACGAGAAATTCGGTGGCAATATTGATGCTTTTGTTGATAATCTTTATGACAACTCGGTATTCCCTTGTGAAGAGAAATTTAAGAAAGCTCTTGAGACACCTGAAGTTATTGCAAACGATCCTGCTATTGCTATTGTTAAGACAATCGCGCCTGTTCAGATGAAAGCTATGCAGATTCTTTCAAAAGAGAATCCTGTACTCGCAAAAGGTCAGAAGGCATACATAGCAGGCCAGCTTGAGATGAAGCAGGGTCAGGCAATGTACCCGGATGCAAACTCAACTATGAGAATGACTTATGGTCAGGTACTTAATTACTCTCCAAAGGATGCTGTTATTTATGAGCACATTACAACACTTAAGGGGGTAATGGAAAAAGAGGATCCAAACAACTGGGAATTTGTGGTTCCGGAGAAGCTGAAAGAGCTATACAAAAAAGCCGATTATGGTCAGTATGCAATGGAGGATGGCCGTATGCCTGTGGCTTTCTTAAGCACAAACGACATTACCGGAGGTAACTCAGGCAGCCCTGTTCTTAATGGTAAAGGAGAGCTTATTGGTACTGCATTTGACGGCAACTGGGAAGCAATGAGCGGTGATATTATTTTTGAACCAAACCTCCAGCGTACAATCAGCGTAGATATTCGCTACACCCTCTTTATAATGGATAAGTTTGGCGGAGCTGCACATCTTCTTAATGAGATGACAATAGTGAAATAACTTTCGTTTTTTTATATGTTAATTCAGAGGCTGACCATTATTGGTCAGCCTTTTTTTTATTTTCAAACTATATATAAACATATATAAATATATAAACAATGTGCTTATCTGTATCAGCACATACCATTATATGTTATCAATAATTATATACAGGTATAACTACAGTTTCCCATATCAAAAACTCGCAATAAACTCTGTGCCGTCCTGAAATAGGTTGACTGATTTTAACAAATATAAGTAAACGAGTTCATTCAGACTTTGATTTTTTTGTTTAGGAATTTGTTTCGATACTCTATCCTTCTTAATTGTCTCTGATTGTGCATGTTGTCTGGTGTTAACATGTGACATGATAAGTGAGGTCTGAGGTGGTTATAAGAATGGACTGCTTGAGCAAGTAGTAGTTTTAACTCAAGCAAAGAGTGATGCTGGCCATCAATGAGGAACTCATGTTTGATTATCCCGTTAACTCTCTCTGCGATTGCATTGGTATAAGGGTCGCTGTTTTCAGTCATACTTGTAATGACACTCATTCTTCTTAATTTTTCCTGGTATGCTTTGCAGCAATATTGAGACCCCCGGTCTGTATGATGGGTGAGCTTGGTCTGATATTGTCTGTTATTAAAAGCCATTGCCAGTGCCTTGATAACTAACTCTACATTCATATTTTCATCAATGCAATAGCCCATAATCTTCTTCGAATAAGCGTCAGTAATCATTGACAGGTAGTAGTATTTATCCTTTGCATTGATGTATGTTATATCTCCAACCCACACCTGTTCTGGTTGAAAAATTCTGGTTCCGGTAACAAGATCCTTGTATTTTGGAAAGTGATGTCTTGAGTTTGTTGTTATTTTGTATTGCCTTAGAGGAGGAACCAACATCCCGTTGGCCTTAATAATCTCGTTCAGCTTATCTCTTCCAATTTTGATTTCTTTTAATGGTTGAGAAAGCATGTGGTGTAGCTTCTTTGTTCCTATTCGTGGTAATGACTCCCGCTGGCTTTTAACCAGCGATATCGCTACGAAGGCCTGAACCTTCTTTGTCTTCAGACTTTTCTTGTGTTTATAATAGGCTTGTTTTGTTTTCCCGAGTAATCTGCACCCAAAAACTATTCCTCCTTGTCCCCCTTTGGAGATGTAGGTGTCGACTGCCCGGGCATAACTTTTTTTAACAGGTCAATGTTGTAATCTTCTTTGACTACCTGCACGATAGCGTCGAACATAATACCCTTTTGCTTGAGAAGAAATATCTCCTTTCGCATCCGCTCGTTCTCATCTTCCTTAGCCTTGAGCTGATCTTTCAAACGCTTGACATTACTGGGATCACCGGCATTTTTCATGGTATGAATGATTGTGTAATCAGGATTAAAAATACCATATTTTCTCATCCATTGTAATATCGTCTCTTCATCTTTGATGTTGTACTTCTGGATCACATCTCGCATTGTCATCCGTTTGTGCTCTACTGCAGAGACTATCCTGCGTTGAAATTGTTCGAGCTTTCTCTGAAAAATTGATTGCTCATCCTCGACTGTAAATTTTTTCATAAAAATTGAGTTTTTGAGTCAACCTATTTCAGGACGGCACACTCTCTACCCTTGTCGCTGTAACACGCTGATTACCTAAACATAAGCAATCCACCTGTCAGGTGACCTGACAGGTGGATTGTCTATACATTGATAATCTGTGACTTAGGACCTCACGGGTTTCGCAAAAATCATCTGCCGAATGGCCAACTCAGGCCGGGCGGGCGGGTATCCGCCAAGCCTCACGCCCGGCACGGGTTGACAGGGATATTCGTATATGTGCTTAAAAAATAAGTAATTGCAAATTGCTTATTGAAAAATCATTTTTTAAGTGCCTAACTTTCTGGTATATAAACGAATCTCCCTCTCAAACCCCTTCCTGCTTTCCTTCAATTCACCGGTTCCCGGCCGGTTTATCTGCCATGTCCCTTCCTGAATCAACCGAGCCACGAAGGAACCTCAGCCACAGCGAACGAAGCGAATGAGGAGGAAAAGTTCCTGAGTGGCAGCGGATGAATGCAACAGAAGAATGCAACAGCATACTTGAGAAATAAACCAAACTGCATGTATCTTTGTTGTTATAAAATATTAAGCAAGTAATAACAAATGGATAAGAACAGAATAGAGAAAGCTCTGGCAAGAGTGATACATCCGGTTAAGGACAAAGATCTTATAACGCTTGAGATGATTGAGGATATAAAGATTGAAGAGGGAAGAGTAAGGTTTAAACTTGTTTTTCCTTCGCCTGATCCGCTGGCATCATCTATTAAAAAGAGCTGCGAAGAGGAGATAAAGAGAGAGTATCCGGATCTGGACTTCAAAATATCTATCATGGAGTTGGTACGGGAGCGGAAAATTCAGAAACGGCTCAATCTTGAACTTGGTCAGGAGGCAATTGCAAATGTGGGACATATTATTGCAATAGCGTCAGGTAAAGGGGGAGTGGGAAAATCAACAGTTGCAGTCAATCTAGCTGTTGCCCTCGCTAAAGAGGGTTACAGAGTGGGACTTACTGACGCCGATGTATATGGCCCTTCGGTACCTAAGATGACAGACACCGAGTTTGAGAAGCCGCTTGTGGACGATTCCAGTGGTAAGGATATGATTATTCCTATTGAAAAATATGGTATTAAATGGATGTCAATAGGATATTTTTCTCCACCGGCCCAGCCGCTTATATGGAGAGGCCCTATGGCAAGCAACGCTCTTAAACAGATGATTCTTCAGGTAAAATGGGGAGAACTTGATTTTCTTCTGATTGACCTTCCTCCAGGAACCGGTGACATCCATATTTCGCTTGTCCACGACATTCCTCTGTCAGGTGCAATTATAGTTAGCACACCCCAGGCAGTTGCCCTTGCAGATGTTGAAAAGGGGGTAAATATGTTCCGTCAGAAAGATATTAATAAGCCGATTCTGGGACTTGTAGAGAATATGGCCTGGTTTACACCGGAAGAGCTCCCTGATAATAAGTATTATATATTTGGAAAAGAGGGGGGAAAGAGAATGGCTCTTAAATTTGATATCCCATTGCTGGGGCAGATTCCTATCGTTCAAAGCATAAGGGAGAGCGGAGATATTGGAGAACCTGTCGCTCTTTCAGATGAGAGCCGTCCTGATACTGTTGCATTCCGTAAACTGGCAAAAAATCTGTTAAAGGAGCTGGAGTAAATCCTTGAACCGGAAGGCTAGAGGTGTTTGTATTTTTCAACCCTCTCCTTCCATCTCTCACGGGCATATTGCTGCATATCTGCGGCAACATCCCTCTCATCCATTATTTCAAGACCCAGAATGGTCTCAATTATATCCTCCAGGGTAACTATCCCTTCAAACCCTCCGTACTCGTCCACTATAAGGGATATATGTGTCTTTTCAGCAAGAAGCCTCTCCCATAAAACCGTTAGCGGCTGCATATTGGGAGCCACCAGTATTGGCTTACGGATTTGACCCAATGTTAAGTCAAACCTGTCATTTGCCAGATTTTCAAACACATCCTGTCTGTAAACAAAACCGGTGATATTCTCCATATTCCCCGAGTAGACAGGGATTCTTGAGAAGTGAAGATAGTGCTTGTTAAGAGGAAAGTCACTCATCTTCATCTCCTCCGGAGCAGTGGCAACCACAACCCTGGGTGTCATTACATCCTCAGCTTTGACGCTCCTCAGCTTAATAAGATTCTGTATAATCCTGTTCTCTGTAGTTGCAAAGGTGCCCTCCTCTGTTCCAATATCTACCATTGCACTTACCTCCTCACGGCTGACCGTTGCCTCCTCCCTGGAACTGCTCGATATTAGCTTTGTCATAAATTCAGAGGCAATAACAAATGGATAGGTCAGATATATCATCCACTGTATAATATGTCCTGAACTCATTGAGAGTTGTTTCCAGTAGTATGCCCCCAGTGTCTTTGGAAGGATTTCTGAAAATATCAGAATAAGAAGTGTCAGAACAGCAGAGATTACCCCAAAATATGCATCTCCAAAGATTGCTGTTGCCTGGGCACCCACTCCGGCTGCACCTACGGTATGAGCGATGGTGTTCAGAGTTAGGATTGCAGAGATGGGCCGGTCAATATTCTGCTTAATTTTCTTAAATACAGCTGCAGATTTAACACCCTGATTCTCCTTCATATTGATAAATGAGACAGGTGTTGACAGAAGTACAGCCTCCATTACAGAGCAAAGAAATGAAACTCCAAGCGCAAGAAAAAGATAGGTAAGTAATAGACCCATAAAGAAAATTTATAATTCCGTTTAAAGTTTTACCCTCATCTTTGCCAGACGGGGGTCAATCATATTTTGAGGGATGATACTTTTAATAGCCGCTACTATCGAGTTTAAAAGTTTCTCTTTTACGAAATCCATTCTGAATACCATAGATATCTCTCTTCTGGGCTCTTCTCCTGAGAAAGGTCTTACATTTTTCTGCTGCTCCGGAGAGAGCATCGGCAGGTGAAGCTCCGGGAAAATTGTAAACCCGCCGTTTTCATCTACAACATTTATCAGAGTCTCTATGCTGCCTGCCTCATACTGCTGATACGAGTTTAGATTTCTGTGACAGATATTCAGAATCTGGTCACGGAAACAGTGCCCCTCTTCAAGAATCCACATTCGTGAGTAATCCAGCTCAGAAGCATTTATAAACTCCTTTGAGTAGAGTTCATCTGATGGTGATATATAGGCAAGAAAGCGCTCGTAATAAAGGGGAACCTCCAGTATATCCGGGTCTGAAAGTGGCGTGGCAACAATTGCAAGTTCAATCTCCGCACTCTTTAATTTTTCAATAATGACAGATGTTTTCATTTCAGAGACCTTGCACCTTAATGAAGGGAGCCTTCTTCTGAACTCACCAAAAAGCTTTGGAAGAAGATAAGGGGCAACTGTTGGAATAATTGACATCTCCAGATCTCCCTGCAGACTCTCTCTTGATGAATCTGCAATCTCCCTGAACTGTTTAATATTGTAGAGAACAACACGAGCCTGAGTAATTATCATCTCCCCAATTTTATTAACGCCAACAGGCGTGCGGGAGCGATCAAAGATCTCAACCCCTATCTCATCCTCAAGTTTCTGAATCATCATTGAGAGTGTGGGCTGAGATACTCCGCAGTGCTTTGCCGCCCTTGCAAAGTGACGGTGCTGATCTACTGCTACAATATACTCAAGCTGTTGTATATTCATTATCAGTTCTGTTTAGTGAGTGTGCTCTTAAGAAATAATTCATCCATCTGAGACTGGTCAATCTTTCCCGGAGCATCAAGCATCATATCCCTGCCTGCATTGTTCTTAGGGAATGCGATGAAGTCACGAATGGTCTCCTGCCCTCCAAAGAGCGCGCAGAAACGGTCAAATCCAAAAGCAATCCCACCGTGAGGAGGAGCCCCGTATTTAAATGCATTAATAATGAAGCTGAATTTGTAATCTGCCTCTTCATCAGTAAAGCCAAGAACTTCAAACATCCTTTTCTGTACTGCCGAGTCGTGTATCCGGATTGACCCGCCTCCTATCTCAGTCCCGTTTAGGACAAAGTCGTAAGCATTCGCGGCCACCTCAGCAATCTGACTCCTGTCACTGCTGTAGAACTTCTCCATATCCTCCGGTTTAGGAGAGGTAAATGGATGGTGCATAGCATAAAAACGCTGTGTCTCTTCGTCCCACTCAAGAAGCGGGAAGTCGTAAACCCAAAGAGGAGCATACTCACTGCTCTTTCTTAAGCCGAGTCTGTTACCCATCTCTATTCTCAGTGTTCCTAAGGCCTCCTGAGTCTTTTTCTTTGCTCCGGCAAGAATAAGTACAACATCTCCGGTTTTTGCTCCGGCAGCTTCTGCGAAAACCTTAAGCTCTTCAGGGGTATAAAATTTGTCAACTGAAGACTTAATGCCATCCTCGGCAACGCGAATATATACAAGCCCCTTAGCACCCACCTGAGGACGCTTAACCCATTCGGTAATTTCATCAAGCTGTTTACGAGTATATGCTGCTCCGCCCTCTACTGCAATACCGCCTACATATTCGGCCTCATCAAAGACCACAAAATTTTTCCCGCCGGTAAGATGTTTTAGCTCGGCAATCCTCATACCAAAGCGGATATCGGGTTTATCTGAGCCGTAGAATTTCATTGCGTCTGCATAAGCCATTCTTGGAAAATCGCCCTCCATCTCACGACCAAGTACATTTTTAAAAAGGGATTTAATAAGCCCTTCAAATGTGTTAAGAATATCTTCTCTCTCAACAAAGGCCATCTCACAGTCAATCTGAGTAAATTCCGGCTGACGGTCTGCACGAAGGTCTTCATCTCTGAAACAACGGACAATCTGAAAATATCTGTCGTAGCCTGCAACCATAAGCAGCTGCTTAAATGTCTGCGGGCTTTGCGGGAGAGCATAGAATTCGCCCGGATTCATCCTTGAAGGGACTACAAAATCTCTGGCCCCCTCAGGGGTAGACTTGATAAGAACCGGAGTCTCTATCTCCATAAATCCTATACTATCCAGATACTTGCGAGTCTCCTGGCCCATTTTGTGTCTTAGCTCAAGTGCCCTTTTCAGCGGATTTCTGCGAAGATCCAGATATCTGAATTTTGCACGAATCTCCTCTCCTCCATCGGTTTCATCCTCAATTGTAAAAGGAGGAGTTACCGAACTATTAAGAACAACTATCTCAGTTATCTTAATCTCTATATCACCTGTTGAAATTTTACTATTCTTTGCACTCCTCTCGGCAACGACACCTTTAGCCTGAATAACATACTCCCGACCAAGCTTTTCTGCCTCAAGGTTAAGATTATGACTCACACTGTCATCAACAACCAGTTGAGTAATACCATATCTGTCACGAAGGTCAATGAAACTCATCCCTCCCATTTTTCTAATTCTCTGAACCCATCCGGCCAGAGTAACCTCCTGTCCCGCGTGAGAAATACGCAACTCCCCGCAAGTGTGTGTCCTGTACATATTTACTAAATTAGTTTAATCTATATTATTGGCACAAATATAGTCAAAAGATATTATGGTTCTTGTCTATTTTGCAGGAGAATACTTAAGCGCTTCAGGTATTACTGCCATTATGTTTTGAATTCTCCTTTCATCTGAAGGGTGAGTACTAAAAAATTCAGGCATATTGCTCCCTCCCTGACTCATCTTTTGCCAGAACCCGGGAGCCACATTAACATCATATCCGGCCATAGCCATAATTATAAGACCAAGTCTGTCCGCTTCATATTCATGCTTTCTTGAGTATGGGAGGAGAACACCTAACTGACTTCCAACATTAAAGGCAAGACCAAATATTGCCTGGGTTTTCTGACTCTCTGTTCCCACAAATTGTGACAGAGCCTGGCCTGCAACACCTACAAGTGCCTCCTGGCTCATTCTCTCATTGCCGTGTTTTGCCAGGGCATGTGCAATTTCGTGACCCATTACAACTGCAACCAAATCAGGAGTATTGGTAATTTTCAAGATTCCTTCGTAGAATACGATATTACCATTAGGCAGACAGAATGCATTCACCTGATCGCTTTTGACAACATCAAACTGCCACCTGATTCCTTCAAGCTCTCTCTCCAGGCCATTCTGTTTAAGGTAGTTTGCAACTGCTCCGGTAATTCTCTCGCCAACCTCTTTAACCATTCTTACATTTCTCTGGTCTGAAGAAATTGTGGATTTTGCCATCAAATCAATATAGGCCTGATTTGAGAGTGATGTTATCTGTCCCTGATCATACAGCAGAACCTGATTTCTTCCTGTAATGAGAACCTTGCTGCAGCTTCCCGCCAGAATTGCAGTAAAAACAGTTAATACTATTATTGTAAAGATCTTTTTCATAATTCTTTGTTTTAATGATTATTTACAAATATAACTCAATTAAACATTGATCCCAGATAAACAAAAAGGGTAATTAGTAAGGCACCTATAAGATTTATCATAAGTCCGGTTTTTGCCATTGTCTTTACCGACACTCTGCCGGTCCCGAATATTATTGCATTTGGAGGAGTTGCCACAGGCATCATAAATGCCATGGAGGCCGATATTGTTGCAGGAATCATAAGCATTAAAGGGTTTAAACCGGTTGTCACAGCTATACCGGCCAGAATGGGCAGCATCATCTCTGTTGTAGCTGTGTTGGATGTAAGCTCCGTCAGGAAAGTCATAATCAGACTAATGACTAGGATCACAATAAAAGGGTGTAATGAGGCTACTCCGGCAAAATGGCTCCCAACCCACAGAGAGAGTCCACTCTCTTTAAACCCTGTGGCCAGAGCAAACCCTCCTCCAAAAAGAAGAAGAATACTCCATGGCAATTTTACGGCACTCTTCCAGTCCATAATCATACCCCTTTTTCCTGTAGATGAGTGCCCCCCTTTTCCAGCGGGAATAATAAACAGTATTATGGCCATAAAGATTGCAACAGTACCATCGTTAATATATTTTGAATCAGGGAAAATTCCCGACCACCCGGGCAGGGTAAACCCTCCCAATTCAATATCGGCTCTGAAAATCCATAATAAAGCAAGCAGAGAAAATATTACAAATACAATTTTTTGTTCTCTTGTGGTACTCCCCATCTCCTTTAACTTTATATGAAAAATATCTCTCTCTACCTCCCTCCATTCTCCCTTAGCAGGACGGAAAACGAAATAGAGATAGATCCAGATAAAAGCAGCAATTGAGAGAGCCAAGGGAAGGGCAAAAATTAACCATTTGTAAAAAGAGACCTCCGGAAGTTCAGGAAAATAAATATGAAATATCCTGGCGAATGAGAGGTTAGGAGGTGTCCCTACGAGTGTAGCCACTCCGCCAACTGAGGAGCTGTATGCAACTCCAAGCAGAATAGCAATTGAAAAGCGGCCGGAACCTCTCCCCTCCATAAGTTTATCCAGCTGAAATATTATTGCCATTGCAATGGGCAGCATCATCATTGCAGTTGCTGTATTAGAGATCCACATAGAGAGGAAAAAAGAGGCTGCCATAAACCCCAGAAGGATTCTTGACGGACTAACACCTGTTATACACAGAATCTTATAAGCTATTCTTTTGTGAAGCTCCCACCTCTCCATAGCCAGAGCCACCAGAAAACCTCCCATAAAGAGGAATATTGTATCATTAAAATATGTTGCCGACACAGCCTTGCCATCCATAATCCCCAGGATGGGGAAGAGCGCAACAGGCAACAGAGAGGTTACGGCAAGAGGGAGAGCCTCGGTTATCCACCATGTTGCCATAAGAATTGCGACAGCCAGTGTGGCGGTCACCTTTGGGTTTTCCGGGTCAATATCTCCAAAAAAGAGCAGGAGCAGTGCCAGCACCGGAACAACTACAAAACTTATAATTTGTTTGAGTCTCAATTGGTTTGTCAATCTTCTTCAAATATACAGGAATTTCAAAAATAATATTCATACATTTGCAGTGAAATGGTAGTATTTATTTGCTTACTGCAAATGAAACTTTAAAATGGGAATCAGGTTTAAATCCTGAGCTATACCCGTAGCCGTAAGTTCATTTTATGTTTTTCGAACTCTTTGACCACTGAGAGAATCAGGAAATATCACCTGAGAGTACTTGGGAAGGTCTCGAAAAACTGAACAAGCCGGAAGACCTGCCATAAAAAATATTATTTGTAAAACTTCGGGAATAAAGTTTTTACGGGCAATCTTTTTTATTGCACCCTTATTCCTGTTTAAACATTCAGTCTCTATGAGAGCCTTTATCTCCTGGAGTGGTGGCAAAGATTGTACTCTTGCACTACATCATTTTTTAAGCAATCCTCAAAATAAGGCCTGCTATCTTGTCCACTTTCAAACAGAAGAATCCGGGATTTCAAAACATCACAGATTTGGTAAAGATGTATTTGATATGCAATCTGACTCCCTGGATATCCCACTGCTCTATGAGGAGGTTACCGCTATGGGATACGAACACCATCTTAAGAGAATAATTGACAGATGCAAGTCAGAAGGGATTTATGCAGGAGTCTTTGGAGATATATTTCTGGAGGAGCACAGGGCCTGGATTGAGAGGATCTGTAAGGAGAGTAATATTACCGCTCTTTTCCCATTATGGGGAATGAATACATTATCTGCAGTCCGGGAGTTCTGTAATTTAGGATACAAAGCAAGAGTTACCGGGACCAGAGAAGAGGAAGAGTTTTTGCCGCTTAAAGGGATGGATATTAATAACGAGTTCATCCAAAAGATTCAGACAATTGAAGGTGCTGATCCATGCGGCGAAAAGGGAGAGTATCATACTATGGCTTATGACGGACCTCTTTTCAAAAAGATAATCTCAATAATTGCTATACTATTGTTGTTGTTGCCGGGCATTAAGCTATCAGCGGAAAATTTCAGAAGAATTATCTCTCTTACCCCATCTGTTACACAAAGCATATACTATTTAGGAGCCCGGGAGGCTCTCGTTGGTTGTACCAGTTATTGTCATATTGCAAAAAAAGATGGAGTAGAAATTGTCTCTTCTGCAATCAAACCAAATCTGGAAAAAATAGCAGCATTAAAACCAGATCTTGTCCTTGCATCCGGGATGATTTCTGAAAGAGATATTAATACCCTTAGAAGGCTTGGGATAAAGGTAGAAATTCTCTCAACACCTAAGTCATATGAAGAGATTTGTACCCAGTTTGCAGCAATCGGAAAATTAACCGGCAAAGAGCATGAAGCAAATCAAATAATCAAAAATTCCAGAGAGAGAGTCAATTCAGTTTACACAAAAATGAGGGCATCTGGAAAGAGGGATAGATTTTTTATTCAGATTGGAGCTGCACCCATCTATACTGTAATACCACACACATTTATGGATGATTATATTAAATTTTCATATGGAGAAAACATTGCTTGTGACCTGGAAAGTGGAACCATAGGAAGAGAGTTTGTTGTAGCAAGAGACCCTGACTACATTTTTATAGTCACTATGGGGATTGTTGGAAAAAACGAGGAGAGTGTGTGGAGAGGCTTTAGGAATTTAAAAGCTGTACGAAAAAATAAAATATTTATACTGGAATCTGAACAGGCATGTCAGCCAACTCCTGTGACTTTCGCAGAGACACTGGAAATTATTAATAAATACATATCAGAGAAATGAAGACAAAGGGATTAATTCATGTTTATACCGGAGATGGAAAGGGCAAAACCACCTCTGCAATTGGATTGGCTTCCAGAGCGCTAGGTGGAGGAATGAAAGTTTGTTATGTATCATTCCATAAACGCCCTGAGCTTTATGGATATACAGAAATGGATAGTTTGAAAAAACTGGGGGCAACTGTTCTGAATTTTGCCAAGGGTCATCCCCACCTGGACCAAAGCATAGATTCTGAAGAACTCTCAAATGAGGTCAGGAATGGGCTTAATCATATATCAAATTTGATCTCCAAAGAGAAATATGACCTGCTTATACTTGACGAAATAATAATATCAGTAAGAGACAAATATCTTAATGAGGAGGAGTTAATCTCATTTATTAAGGAGAAGCCGGAGGGGCTTGAACTGGTAATAACAGGCAGATCCGCAACTGATAATATGATTGAGATGGCAGACTATGTTAGTTTCATTAAGAAAATAAAACACCCTTACGATAATGGAATTACAAGCCGTAAAGGCATTGAGTATTAAAACAGGAAAAATTGCTCTCCTTATTGCTTTATTGTTTTTTGCATCCCTTCTATCCCTGGGGACCGGGGAAATAAATATTTCATTTAATGAACTTCTTCATTTTATTAATAATGAAGGATCTGTTTATTATGAGGTTCTTCACAATATAAGAATTCCCAGAACGCTTCTTGCAATTGCAACCGGAGGAGCATTAGGATTGTCAGGTACAATACTTCAGGGAGTCTACCGGAATCCCTTAGTTGAACCATATACACTGGGTATTTCCGGAGGGGCATCTCTGGGTATAACGATTGTTATCGTCACAGGTATTAACGCAACCGGCATAGTATCATTACCTCTTGCCGGCTTTTCCGGAGCACTTGTGACAATTTTTCTGGTATACTTTCTTAGCTACAGGAGAGAGGGTATAAATATTACAAAAATGCTTCTTACAGGAGTTATGATAAGCTTTATCTCAGCCTCTGCTGTTATGTTCCTGATGTCAATCACTGCTGTTGAGAACATCCACGGGATAGTCTTCTGGACAATGGGCTCTCTTAATGAATCAGATCCGTTTATGGTTTATGGAATGCTGACTATATCAATTTTGGGCCTCCTCTTGTCATACCTCTTTGTATCTCCTCTAAATGCATTAAGGCTGGGAGAATCAGCAGCAAGATCTCTTGGAGTTAACACAAAATTGACAATATGTATTCTCTTCCTGATAACATCACTGCTGACAGGAAGCGCAATTGCAGTTTCCGGTGTGATAGGATTTGTAGGGCTTGTCATTCCTCACATTTCCAGGCTAATAGCAGGCACAAATTACAGAACTCTTCTTATTATCTCATTTTTGTCCGGAAGTGTATTTATGCTCCTCTGTGATATGCTTGCGAGAACACTGGTCTTTCCAAACGAGCTCCCTATAGGAGTTATAACAGGTATTTTTGGTGGTATAACATTTATTGCACTCATATGGATAAAAAAGAGTACTTGATAATTAAGAACCTCACCTGTGGGTATATGGGTGGATTTAAACTTGAACCTGTCAATTTAGTATTGAAAAGGGGATGTTTTGCAGGTGTTATTGGATGTAACGGATCCGGAAAAAGTACCCTTTTCAAAGGACTCTCAGGCGAGTTAAATCTTTCAGGAGGAGAAATTCTCCTTGATGGTATTAGTTTATCAAAACTCTCACTTAAAGAGAGGGCAAGGAGGGTCGCTCTTGTTCCACAGTTTATTGAAAAAAGTCCCATAACGGTAGAGGAGTATGTTCTTATGGGACGAATGCCGTACCAGAGGCTCTTTCAATATTCAGAGTCAAAAGAGGATATTGAAATAACTAAAGAGAGCCTTGAACAGACAGGGATATTTCACCTCAGGAAGAAGAGGGTGACAGAGATCAGCGGAGGAGAACAGCAGATGACTGCTATAGCATGCGCACTTAATCAAAAACCGGGACTTATGCTTTTAGATGAACCCACTTCCCATCTTGATATCAAGTTCCAGTCAAAAATCATGAATCTTCTTCAGCGGTTAAATGAGGAGGAGAGGCTCACTGTAATTATGATAATACACGACCTTAATCTGGCAGGAGAGTACTGTGACCACCTTTCACTTATAAAAGAGGGTAAAATAATTATACAGGGGAGTCCGGAAGAGGTGCTTACATACACGAACATTGAGCTTGCGTATAGTTCTGTAGTTGTTGAGAGCAGGAATCCTGTATCAGGCAAACCGGCAATATTTCAAGTATCAGAAAAGTTTTCCGGGAGGGGGATATCATGAAAGTAGTACTGGTTAGACATGGAGAAACAATAGAGAACAGAGAGGGAATCTGTCAGGGGCAAACCGAAGGGAGGCTGAGCGAGCTTGGAGTATTACAGGCCTGGCTTACGGCCGGAGAGTTAAAAAACACAAATATTGATCTCTGCATTTCCAGTGATTTAAAAAGAGCGATTGAGACTGCAGAGATTATTTTAACCGGAAGAGATATCTATATAGATAAAGAGCCCTCCCTCAGAGAGAGAAATTATGGAAAACTTCAGGGAAGACATTTTTCTGACTTTTCAATTACTCCTGATCTGATGGAAAATATGGAGAGCGAAGAGGAGCTTAAAAATCGTGTAAGCTTTATTGTAAGATTACTAAAGAGGTCTCCTCTGTCCAGCAATGTTTTAATTGTCAGTCATGGAATAACATTAAGAATCCTGATACTCTCACTTATTGAAAATAGTGAGAAGTGTGATTTAGTCAATTCTGAAAAAATTGATAACTGTTCAATTACAATTTTAGAAAGAGATGACTCGGGTCATTTCACCATAAAAGAGTTCAATAATACAAACCACTTAAAAACTAACTGCCTATGACAATTTAACAAAAAGCCTTAAATCAAAAAATGTCGACACAATGGAATCCGGTAATCTTATTGTATAGAAAAGCCGGAGCTGTACCCGCAGCCGTATGTCATTTAATACTTCTGAAGCACATAAGCCACTGTCCTATAGGATGGGAAGGCGTCAGAAGCAAGACAAGCCGGAAGACCTGTCGCCAAGAACCATCGCTTTCGGGAAAAAAGGCACTCGAGAGTTTATGGTTAAGCATAAACGTTTAACTAATAACTTTTTTACAATAATGAATTTTAAAACATTTACAGGAGCTGTAATTATGCTCCTTCCCCTTGGTGCATTCGCACAAGCAGAGCCAATTGATACTACAAAAAATTATGAAATTGAAAAGGCTGTGGTCACAGCCTCTAGAATGCAACTTCCTCTTAAAAGCATTCCCCAGAAGGTGGAGATTTTAGATAAATCCATAATAAATAAAAGCCCTAATGAAAATCTTGGTGAAATTCTGAAGAGAAGGACAAATCTGGATATTATTCAATACCCGGGTGCAATGACAACAGTAGGACTCAGAGGGTTTCCTGCAACAGCACACTCAAGAAACTACACTCTTATTCTAATTGACGGCCTGCCCGCCGGCACAAATAATCTTGCCACAATTCCCTCCGATTTTATTGAAAAGGTGGAGATTGTTAAAGGGCCATACTCTGTTATGTATGGATCCGATGCAATGGGAGGGGTAATTAATATCATTTCTAAAAAACCGGCAAAAGAGGCTCAGGGTGGAGCATCTGTTGGAGCAGGTAATTTTGGTCAAACTCATTTCAGCGGATATGCAAGCGGAGGCGTAACTGACAAGCTGCTCCTCTCAATTTCATACAGCAGAATGGAACAAACAGCAGATTACCAGATTGGTTCAAAAAACATTCTGGGGATTACTGAGACCGAAAAGAATATCCTGGACAAAAAATCATATGGAGATATTATGGAGAATTCAAAATTCCGGATAAGTCAGTTTAATGGAAAAATTGAATACAACATTAATAATAAGGTTAAGGCTGGTATATTTTCATCATTGATGCTATCAAATGATATTGAGACTCCCGGAAACTACTGGCATAGTTACGGGAAATCAAAAAAAGAGATTACCAGATTCTCAAACTATGGAGAGATAAGCTATTCAGAGAAGAATAACCTTCTGCTGGTCTCTCCCTACTCAAGTATCCAGAACGAATCAAACTATAACAATAATGACAATGAGGCCTTCATTAATTCAAAAGAACAGATAAGACAATCTGGAATAAAGATTGGCAATACTCACACCTGGGGTAGATTCAAATGGCTCGCGGGTCTTGATTATGATTTGTATGATGTCAAATCTGAAAGATTCTCATCAAAAATCACTCCTGCAAACCCATACAGACCAGACCATTCCAGAGGCTCACTCTCTCTTTTCACACAACTGGCATACTCCTATAACAAGCTGTTTGTCAGCGCAGGAGGACGATTCAACAACATCACATATATCCTCCGGGAAAATAAGTTGCTGGGAAGTGAAAAGAAGAACTCAAATTACAATAATTTCAATCCATCATTGGGAGTCAAATTTGAGGCTCTACCCTGGATGATAATCAAGGGGAGCTTTGGAAGTGCTTTTTATGTTCCTGATGCTTATAAAAGCGCCGGTGTATATATGATTGGCAAGAAGAAATATGTAGGAAACCCTGATCTTAAACCTGAAAGTACCTCTTCATTTGACTTTGGTATCAACTTAGGGAAAGCACCTCTGCTAAATGTTGATGTAACATATTTCCAAAATTTTTACCAGAATAAGATTGTTAATGATAACAGTCAAAAAGATGTTACTACTTATAAAAATGCCTCAAACGGAAATATGAGCGGGATAGAGTTTATGGCTTCGTCAAATATTGCATCTCTGTGGACAAAAGGCTCCAGACTTGAGTTTTACGGAGGGCTGACATGGTTTATTAATAACACATTTGAGGATGTCATAACAAAACAGACCCTTTATACAAGAGATGTTACAGCAAATTTTGGGATAGTTTATGACAACTACAAAGGCTTTGAAGCAGGTATAAACAGCAGGTACTCCGGCCACAGACTAGAAAATGACTGGATGACATGGGACAATCTCAGGCCAGATATTAAGTCTGTGCACTATTATACCAAAGGTGGATATACAGAGAGTGATCAAATTTTAAGACACCCTTCCAGTTTGATTTTTGACGCTTATGCATATTACACAATAGGCGGTAAATTCAGAGTAGGAATTACAGCATCCAATCTTCTTGATGAAAATTACACAGAGAAAGATGGTTACAATATGCCGGGCAGGTCTGTAATGGGTAACATAAGTGTAAGATTCTGAGAAATGAGAGAGATAATCTTTATTACCGGAGGCCAAAGGTCCGGTAAAAGCAGTTTTGCACAGGGATTGGCGGAGAGTTACTCCGCCCGTCCCTGTTATCTTGCCACAGCCAGAATCTGGGATGATGAATTTAAACAAAGGATCGAGAGACATCAGCGGGACAGAGGAGAGATGTGGCAAACAATTGAAGTTGAGAAGAGGATTGGAGATGTAAAAATGGAGGGAGAGGCCATTCTGCTGGACTGCATTACACTTTGGCTGACAAATATATACAGCGACAACAACTTTAATGCTGAACTTTCGCTTGAAGAGGCAAAAAGGGAGTGGAATAAGTTCACTTCTCAGGAATCCACGCTAATTGTGGTTAGCAATGAAATTGGAATGTCTCTGCATGGAGCCGACAAGTGCAGCAGAGATTTTACGGATCTTCAGGGATGGATGAATCAGCATATTGCAAAAAGTGCGGACAAAGTCATTTTAATGATTTCCGGAGTCCCTGTAACAATCAAAAATAATTGACCAAATTCTAAAAGATATTTCATGGAAAAAGAGATAATTGAAAAAATTAATAGCCGTACAAAACCATTAGGATCGTTAGGGCGACTTGAGGAGATTGCATTTAAAATTGGGATGATTCAGGGTAGAGTAAATCCTGAACTAAAAAATCCTGTAATTCTGGTCTTTGCGGCGGATCATGGTATTTCAGAAGAGGGTGTTAGCCCCTTCCCAAAAGAGATTACCCATCAGATGGTAATGAATTTTACCCGGGGGGGTGCAGGTATAAATGTCTTTACAAAACAACACGGAATTGGCCTGAAGGTAATTGACTCCGGGGTTGATTATGACTTCCCGGAAGGGGCTGGTATTATTGATGCAAAACTAGCCAGAGGTACCAATAATATGCTAAAAGAGCCGGCGATGAGTGTTGAGTTGTGCCGGGAAGCAATAAAGAGAGGGAGGGAGTTTACCCGATCAGAGTTTGAAAATGGATGCAATGTAATTGGATTTGGAGAAATGGGCATTGGAAATACATCATCGGCATCGCTGCTGCTTCATAAACTGGGCGGTTACCCCCTGGAACAATGTGTGGGAAGAGGGGCCGGACACGATGAAGAAGGGGTTAAAAAGAAACTTGAAACACTTTCTAAAGTATCTAAAAAATATAACCCTCCGGGAGTTGAAGAAATATTATCCACATTTGGGGGATTGGAGATTGCGATGATGTGCGGGGCAATTCTTGAGGCAAAAAGACTTAATATGTTGATTCTTGCAGATGGATTTATCGCAACCTCAGCATTTCTGACTGCTATAAAAATGGATCCCGGGGTATATGAAAACACCATTTTTTGCCATACATCCGGAGAGAAAGGACATGCATTAATGCTGCAGCATCTTAAGGCCGAGCCTTTGTTGAACCTTGGCTTGAGGCTGGGAGAGGGAACGGGAGCTGCTATAGCTTACCCTCTGATTAAGTCTGCTCTGCATTTTCTCAATGAAATGGCCGGATTTGACGAGTTATGAAAAAAGAGCTAAACCTGCTGTTTAATGCACTACTCTTCTATACCCGTATTCCTGTCCCGTTTAAGGTAGATTTCTCCAGGGAGGCTCTTACAAAATCCTTCCGTTACTTTCCTTTAGCAGGAGTAATTGCAGGATCTTCCGGGATATTTGTCTACTTTTTGGCTTCGTATGTTTTCACACACCCTGTGGCAGTAATGGCTGCATTCATTACCCTTATTATTACAACAGGAGCAATGCACGAGGATGGACTGGCAGATTTTCTGGATGGATATGGCGGAGGTGCAGACAGGGATAGCATCTTAAGGATAATGAAGGAGAGTACAATTGGGGTTTATGGGGTTATTGGCACAGTATCAAACATTATTTTAAAATTTTTGGTTCTATGCTCATTCCCCCATCAACTCTTTATTACTGCTTTTATTAGCGCACAAGCTATCAGCAGGATAGGTCCTGTTTACCTTGTAAACACATCTGTGTATGCAAGAGATGAAAAAAGTAAAGCTGACCATACCAGACACAAAACAGATAAAACAACAACTGTTATTGCAACTCTGATTGCTCTGCTTCCTCTGCTTCTGTTCAATCCAATTTTTTCTGTTGCCTACCTGGTTTTCTTCACAATAATGTTTATATCATTCAGAAGATACCTTCATAAAAGGACCGGCGGTTTTACAGGAGACACCCTTGGCGCACTTCAACAGTTAAGTGAACTGCTTTTTTACCTGACTCTTGCAGCCTCAATAAATTTATTGACATAATGGATGTAAAAGGGATAATTTACCTTATAAGACACACTAAAACGGTTGCTGAGGAGGGTATATGCTACGGCAGACTTGATCTGACAACAGCCGGATGCTTTGATGAACAGGCATCTATTATCAGAAGGAAGATGGAGGGAGTGCCTGTTGGTAAAATATACTCCAGCCCTCTAAGGAGATGCAAACAACTGGCCCATACCATAGGAAAAAAAGTAATCTGTGATAATAGAATTGCAGAGATGGATTTTGGCGATTGGGAGGGACTATCATGGAATGAGATATTTCTCAGAGAGGATGGGAAGAGATGGTTTGCAGATTACCTAAATGTAAGATGCCCGGGTGGAGAGTCTTTCAGGGACCTCTGTAAACGGGTAAAATTATTTGCAGAGGAGATTCCTCTTGATGCAAAATCTACTGTAATAGTTACCCATTCAGGGGTGATTCGCTCATTCCTTGCTGCTATGGATATTCTCCCAGAGGAGGAAATTTTTACTGTAGATATTGCATATGGCCAAATTGTTAAAATTGAAAACAGAGAATTTGAACTTATATGAAAATAGAGAGATTAAGACCCATAATGTTCGCTGGAACAGGTTCTGATGTTGGTAAATCAATAATAAACACAGCGTTTTGCAGAATCCTTCTTCAGGATGGATACTCACCTGCCCCATTTAAAGCACAGAATATGTCGCTTAACAGTTATGCCACAAAAGACCAGCTGGAAATTGGCAGAGCTCAGGCTGTCCAGGCAGAGGCCTGCGGTATTGAATGCACTGCAGATATGAATCCAATACTTTTAAAGCCTACAAGCCATACCTGCTCGCAGGTTGTACTAAACGGAAAACCTTCCGGAAATAAAAATGCTGCAGAATATTTTTCCGGGGCCGGCGGAGAGGAGTTGTTTAAAACGGTGACAAAAGCTTACGACAACCTTGCCAATACATATAATCCAATTGTACTTGAGGGAGCAGGGAGTATTTCAGAATTAAATCTTAAAAGCCGGGACATAGTAAATATGAGAATGGCGCTTTACAGCAAAGCTGCCGTATATCTTGTTGCAGATATTGACAGAGGTGGAGTATTCGCAAGTGTATATGGTTCAATTATGCTACTGCCTCAAGAGGAACGCACTTTGATCAAAGGGATAATAATAAATAAATTCAGAGGGGATATTAACCTTTTTAAGGAGGGAAGCAGAATGATAGAGGAGCTCACCGGTATTCCGGTAGTGGGCGTTCTGCCGTGGTTTGACGATATTGAGATTGATCAGGAGGACTCAGTTATTCTGGAAAGAAGAGTGGCAAAAATAGATACGGACAAGGTTACTATAGCTGTCGTACATCTCAGGCATATGTCAAATTTCACTGATTTTGGACCTCTTGAACAATTAAGTAATATCAATCTGGTTTACACAAGAGATCCGGCTGTTATTGAAGAGGCTGATATTGTAATTATCCCCGGCTCAAAGAACACAATTGAGGATCTCAACAATCTTAGAAAAAGTTCGCTTGCAGGTTCATTACTAAGGCGTCACAAAGCAGGTAAATCAATATACGGAATATGCGGCGGATTCCAGATTATGGGTAAATGGATATATGACCCCAACCACATTGAGGGAGATATTGAAGCGGCCCCGGGGCTGGGAATCTTCCCGGTTGAAACAACACTCTTACCAGGAAAAAGAAGCCGTCGCTGCAGTTTTACCCTGATAAATTCAAATGGCTGCGGTGATGGATATGAGATACACTCCGGGGAGACATCCACGGATAACCCATTCGCTACTCTTGACACAGGAGAGGCAGATGGATACTATCTTAATTCAAAGACATGGGGAACATACATTCATGGAATATTCGACAATCCATCTATCGTCTCTCTTATTCTAGACGACTTAAATATTAAGAATCCCGCAACCATGGAAAAGAGGGAATCAAAAGAGGATAACTATAATAAACTTGCAAAGTGGTTCCGGGATAATTCCAATATAAGTTACATATATGATACTTTGAGAAAATGATAAAAGGACACGGCAACAATCCCTACGAAATAAAAACTCCAATAAAAATAGATTTTAGTTCAAATATTGCCTTCAATAATAAGTCTGCTGCCATTTTTAATCATATAAAAGAGGAGATTTCCTGCCTTGGAAACTACCCGGATCCTGAGGCTACAGAACTAAAGGAGAAGATTGCAATACATAATAACCTATCACCCCATACTATCCTGATAACAAATG
The DNA here is from genome assembly GCA_035609245.1 of Bacteroidales bacterium MB20-C3-3. Classification (NCBI taxonomy): domain Bacteria; kingdom Pseudomonadati; phylum Bacteroidota; class Bacteroidia; order Bacteroidales; species Bacteroidales bacterium MB20-C3-3. The sequence goes on from CP141202.1 coordinate 1,433,697, forward strand.
GCTCTGCAGAGGCATTTTATATAGTTGCTCATTTAACAGCAGCCTCACATTCAGCAATCTGTATTCCCTCTTTTGCCGAGTACGAGGATGCTTGCCGGTGTTATTGTCATAAAATTGAATATATCCACTATCATAAAATTGAATCAGAGGAACTTTCCGGCTTTGATACTTTCTGGATAGGTAATCCTAATAACCCGGATGGATGGATAACCCCTCCCGAGGCAATATATCGGCTTTGCCGGAAATACCCAAAAACATTGTTTGTTCTAGACGAGGCATATATAGAATTATGCAATGAAAAGGTTGTGTTTTCCGGAGAGGATGGAATCCCGGATAATCTGATTATTATCCGGTCACTAACTAAATCTTTTGGAATACCCGGACTTAGACTGGGGTACATAATTGCACAAAAGGAGATTATCAATAGTATGGAAAATAATCGGCCTCCCTGGAGCGTAAACTCTCTTGCATTAAAGGCAGGCTCATTTATTATTGACAATTATATAAATCTTATGCCCGATATAAACGAGCTCTGTGAGGAGTCTCTCCTTTTGCAAAAAAGTTTATCTGGTATCGAAGGAATAGTAGTTACGCCATCAAAGTGCAACTTCTTTCTGGCTTATTCCAGTAAAATAACTTCGCATATACTTAAGAAGAGGTTAATTGAGAATTGTGGAATATTGATAAGAGATGCGTCAAATTTCAGAGGTCTATCTACCAGCCACTTCAGAATAGCCGCTCAGGATAGGAGGAACAATATAGAACTTATAAAAGCAATAAGGGAGGTATTATAGATGTCTTTAAACAACCCTGATTTTATTTTGATTCTGACACTGGTATCGGGTGCAGTTCTTGATACTATTTTGGGAGATCCAATATGGCTTCCACACCCTGTCCGATTATTCGGAGTTACTATTGGGTGGTTAGACAAAGCTCTTAACAGAGGAGTTATGCGGTTCTACAAAGGGTTAATCATGACTCTTATGCTTGTTTCTGCAGTGTGGATCATTATTTATCTCACCATTCTGACTCTGGAGCCCTATCCTGTTATTTCAATTATAATCACCTCAATATTCGTTTTTTTTGGACTTGGCAACAAATCTCTGATAGAGGAGGGGCTTAAAGTTGAGAGATTTATTGATAAAGGGGAAACAGAAAATGCCAGAAAACAGTTGGCAACAATAGTTGGAAGAGACACAAAGCAATTATCACCACAAAAAATGAGAATTGCAGTACTTGAAACACTCTCAGAGAATCTGAGCGATGGTGTAGTTGCCCCCCTCTTTTATTTCGCAATCGGCGGAGTCCCTCTTATGATGGCTTATAAAATGGTGAATACTCTTGACTCTATGGTAGGATATAAAAACGAAAGATATATCGATTTTGGGAAAGCTTCTGCTATTTTAGATGACATAGCAAACTTTGTCCCTTCCAGGCTGACAGCCTTAATGATAGCTATTTGCTCTGCCAGTAAACGATCATTTGAATTCATTTATAAATTTGGTAAAGCCCATGCAAGTCCCAACTCCGGATACCCTGAGGCAGCACTCGCCGGAACATTAAACTGCAGATTTGGAGGGGGGAGTTATTATAATGACATATTAGTGGACAAACCATTTATTGGAATAAATGACAGAGAAATTAACAAATCTGACATTAAGAGAGCTATCTATATTAACATTCGAGTGTTTATACTCTCAATTGCAATTATCTCTCTAATCTGTATATGGTGACTTGAGACAGAAGCAGAATAAATGAGACCAATATCATCCCTGTAATTAATCCCTGTATTTCAAAAAGTGTAGCACCCATAAGTATAACTTTTCTGGAACTCTCAACTCCATACCACAGTGGATTTATAAATCTGGTGGCAGCGGCCCAGGCCGGCATTGAACTTAAATGAGAAAACATGGTACTAAGCATAATAAGCAGTACAAGGGTGATTGTGAGAATATAGACCGCTCTGAGCTGCGTTTTTGAAAAAGAGGCAATAAACATTGCCATTGCAAGAAGATCAAAAACAAAAAGAATCGATACTAAAAAGAGCGGTACAATGTCCCCTTTTAGCGGAAGATCATAGACAAAAAAACAAAAGAGATAACAGATAATAATCTCTGCAAGGCAGAATATGGTAAAGAATACGAATTTACCCAGCAAATAGATCTTTCTCTCCATAAGAGTAGCTTTGAACTGCTCCTCGACGCCGGACTCTCTTTCGTTTACAATATTAAGAGTTAACAGAGCTGCACCCAAAATTGTAATAACCAATACTACCAGAGAAATCAGATAGTAATGTTTATACATTCTTCCTGAATTAAAAAGCGTTTGATAGACAACTCCCGGACTTTTATCCTGCATCATCTCATAAGACATAGCATAGAGAGAGGTCATAGCCCTTCTGGGGAAAGTCCCGTCTAAAATCAAATTATAACCTTCATCCGAACTCACTAAAATCATATCAAGCTCTCCTCTCTCAATAGCATCTTCCGCACTCTCAATATTATCATAAAAAATAGTCCTGTCAAACATAAAACTTGAAGCAACCCTCTCTGCAACAGTATCGCTTTGCATCTGATTATTGATATCACAAAATCCGGCTCTTAAACGGTACTCACCATCAAATGAAAGAGGAATTAATCCCAGCACAACAATCGGGCAAACAAGAACCAGAAACAGAAGAACCCTGTTTCGTATGAGTTGTAAAAACTCCTTTTTTATTGTAGCGATAAGAAGTCTCATTTTCTAAAAAAATTCCTTTTTAAAAGGTAAACGGATACAGCATAAAAGAACAATGATTGAAATGCCAGTATTATAAAATATTTTGCATTTACATCAATAGAGGTAAGTCTGAAAACCACCCCTTTATAACCTTCAATAAACAATCTTCCCGGCATAATTGATGCAACAGGGGTAATTATACTCTCCATTGATTGCAAAGGGAATATAAATCCGGAAAAAAAGACATTTGGAATGAATATAAATAACCAGCATCCTATAAGGAGCTCCAGTTCATTCTTAACTAATGCAGCGATGAAGAGGCCTGTCATCATTGTAGCCACAGAGAAGAGTACTGTTAAAAGAAAGAAGTTAAAAACTCCCTGGTTAATTTCTATCCTAAACATAAAAAGAGAGAGAAGGTATACAGAGAATCCGTGAACAATTGAGACAATCAGATATGGGATTGATTTTCCGGCAATTATCTCATTCATCCCCGCCGGAGTTATAATAAGCAGCCTTGCTGTTCCCCTCTCCCTCTCCCTGTTTACACTCATACTTAACATAATTGAGGCTACAATAATTAAAGCAATCATAACAAGTCCCGGCAAGATTTCTATCTCACTCTTTAACTCCTCATTATATATAAACGAATATTCAAAAGGGAGGGGTTCCGCAAAATGGGCAGATAATCTTTGCATTACAGCCTCAGACATCAAAAGATCAGAGCCATTAAGAAATACATTTACCTCTCCTCCTCTTTCAAAATTCTCAGGAACAAATAATACAAACTTTAGGTCTTCACTAATAAAGGCCGGAATAATCTCATTTTGGTGATTAAGATTGCCATTAAACGAGAACTCTTTGGTTTTATCAAGCTCTTGAATCAAAGAAATAAAGAGAGAAGAGCCACTTTTGTCAAAAACAGCAAATTTTACATCATTCAGTTCAAACCTTAAAACATTACCCAGAATCCCAACAATTATGAGTGGCAAAAAAATCAATATAGTCATACTTAATTTATCCCTGTAAATTGAGATAAATTCTTTACCGGCAATATGAATTATTCTTTTCAGTTTTAACATTGCTCAGGTCTGAAAATATTAATATTCCTGTGACACATAGCAGATTCTGAAGCATAATGGGAAGTTACCAGTACAGTTGTTCCGCAATCGGATAACCTCCTGATGCACCCCCATATTTTACCCCTTGTCAGGGTATCAACACCTGCTGTAGGTTCATCAAGCAGAAGAACTCCAGGATTTCTCATAATTGCAATGGAAAACGACAGCAGCTGTCTCCAGCCGGAAGTAAGCTCCTCTACCCTTTTGTTTTGAAACTGACCCAATCCCAGTAAATCAGAGGAGAGAGCGAATTTCTCCTCAATTTCTGCTTTTGACAAACCATTTATTACACCATAAAAATTATAATTTTCTCTGGCAGTCATATTTGCCAGCAGTGCAGAGCTTTGGCTCATATAGCTTTTATCAGCTCCAATAAACATCTCTCCTGAATACGGAGTAAGTATTCCACTTAACATTTTAATAAAGGTGGTTTTTCCCGCACCATTTGCTCCGGTTAAAGAGACCACCTCTCCCCCCATAATCTCAACAGAGAGATTGTTTACAGCCATGAATTTGCCGTACTTATAACACAAATCAACAGTCTTTATGATTGGATCAGACATTCTTCAAGAAATTTTTCATAAATACCATCTCCGCGGAACCTTTCCCGGATCTCATCCATTGTACAATAATTCAGCTGCCTTCCCTCGTGGAGTACCAACAAGGAGTCCACATAATCAAACTCTTCATAATAATGAGTGCTGACAATAACCGTTGTTCCTCTCTCTTTTAGCTTTCTAAGTTCACTAAATATTGCAGCTCTTGAGTCTGAATCAATACCTGTAGTTGGTTCGTCAAGAAAAAGTATCTCCGGAGAGTGAACCATAGCACAAATTATTGCCAGTTTCTGTTTCATTCCTCCCGATAGTGTGTCGGCTCTTTTATCGGCAAAATCCATTAATGACTCCCAGAAAGGGGACTCAGTATGTAATCCCGGAGAGGAGCCATACATCTTTGCAAAAAAGGAGATATTCTCCGTCAAAGTCAAATCCGGATAGAGAGAGAAACTTCCCGGAACATATCCAATCAGTTTTCTTATCCTTTGATAATCTCTTTTTACCTGGAAACCCGCAATCTTCACCTCTCCTTTAAAGTTTAAATCAAGAGTTGCAAGAATATCAAAAAGTGTTGTTTTACCCGCACCGTTTGCACCGGTAACTCCAAGAACTGATCCTCTTTTCAAACCAAAAGAGAGCCCTTTTAAAGCCTCAAGTTTTCCATAGCTCTTGCATAGTTCCTTAACCTCAATTACAAGATCGTCTGTCATAAATAAAACCCTTTTTAAAAAACAAGCTCCCCGGGCATACCACTTTTCAGAGTCCCGTTATTGGAAACCTCAACTTTAACTTTGTAATGCTGATCCGTTCTGTTTCCCCTTGTCTGAACCATCGAGGGAATAAACTGAGGCCTTTCTGAAATGTTCAGAACACGGCCCTTGTAGATAATCGCGCTATCATCATTCATATAGTACTGTATTCTAACTGAATCCCCGGCAGAAACTGAAGATATATCAGAACCGGGAACCCATGCAACAAAATATATTCTGTTTACATCAGCAACAGATAATAAAGGACTTCCCTCAAAAAGATACTCCCCCTGCCTGAAGTTAATCTTAATAACCCTGGCTCTTACCGGAGCTTTTATATAACACAGCCTTATCCTCTCCTCTAAAATGCGCAACTCATATTGAAGCGGCTCCATCTGAGAGAACATACCCATCTCCTGTAATGCCTTAAGGCTGGACTTAACCTTTGATCTCTCGAGAGACAAAATAGTCGTGTCAATTACCGCAAGAAGATCCCCCTCATTACATATCACCCCCTCCTCTGCAATAAGTTTTTGCAACTTACCGGTACCTGTTGATGGCAAAACCATCTCGTCAGATTGAAAATTGCCATAGAAGTTCTTATCCCCCTCATTTTTGCACCCGGCAAAAAGAAGTGTAACCACCAGCATTATTAATGAGAATTTGTTTATCACGATATCAGGTTTTTGAATAATTAATCTTATTTAAAAATACTCTATATCTCTCCCATTCTAAAAATTATAAACCCACAGAAGGTAAAATTTCCTGTTTTTTACAATTTGTTGATAAAAACCACTTAGACAAACCCTTTAAAATAGTAACTTAGTGGATGTTCAAATTTACCCTTCTATGGAGAACCCTTACCTGCAGTTAAAGCATCTGAGTGAAACAAGAAAGAGTTGCAGAAAATTCAAACCTGATGAGATTCCCCAAGATATTACAGACAAGATATTATCTGTTGCAGCAAACTCCCCTTACGCCGGCGGAAGCCGAAGCTGGGGAGTAACAACAGTAAAAGAGACCGCAGTAAAGGAGAGGCTGGTGCTGGCAATCCAGGAAAAGGTTAGAGCCACAGCTGAGTCCATGGAGCGGGAAAGTGCAGATCTTTTCGTAAAATACTCTCAAAATTTCATGTTTTTCAGGGAGGCACCTCTGCTTATTATTCCCTATTTTAAAGTTACACCTGTAATGAAATCTCTTCTCAGGGAGAGTATTACAGAGTCTCTGCTGCAGTGGGAGAGAGACAACTCTGTGAAATCCATCTCATGTGTATCAATGCTCATCCTTCTTGCAGCAGAGAGCCTTGGACTTGGGGCTTGCTATATGACAGGACCTCTGATTGCAGAGAGGGAGATCTCTGAGATCCTTAATATTCCTCCCGGAAGAGAGGTCGGAGCAATTATACCTATAGGATACAAATTGTAAAAAAGATAAACCAGACTTAAAAACTTCACTAAAATGAACACTACAGACCAACTCAGAGAACTTCTAATGCCTGTTCTGGGCATAACATCAATAGATGAGATTAAACCTGAGAGCGCACTTGTCAGAGATTTGGGAGCAGAGAGTATCGATTTTGTTGAGATTCTTTATCTTATTGAGACAGAGATGGGAGTTAAAATAAAAATACAGGAGATTGCTATGACTGAATACTCCTCTGATGGTAACAATCTGCAAGATGGGAAAATAACAAATGAAATTGCAGAGAGACTTAACAAGGATTTTAACACAGACAGATTTACTGAAGGTACAACAGTTAAGGAACTTTTCGAATCCTTCACTGTAAAAGATTTGGCCACTATTATTGACAAAAAAAAGAGACTCATAAACTGATTTATATGAGATTCATATTAGTTGACAGAATTGATGAGTTAAAAATTGGCTCCTGGGCAAAAGGGGTTAAGTGCATATCTCAGACAAATGAGATTTTTGAACAACACTTTCCGGGATATCCTCTGATGCCCGGTTCTCTTATTATGGAGGGACTTGCACAACTATCCGGAGTTCTTTTTGAGTACTCTTTAATGCAGCTTGGCCACACCCATAAAAGACCGGTACTAACACTAGTTAATAAAATGAAATTTCGCCGGTTTGCCACTCCCGGAGACAAACTGGATTATGGTTGCAGAGTTAAATTATTTTATCCGGATGAGTACGCTGTTGCTACTGTAACTGCAAAGTGCGACGGGAAACTCTACGCAGAGGGGGAGCTTCTCTTTGGATTTGCCGATATACTGGATGAAAAATTATTAAAATTATCTGTGGAGGCAATTGAGAGCTTTCTTAAAAACACCAAAATAATTGCATCCGATGAGAGTAATTTATAGAAAATATCTCCCCGGAGAGGATATTCCTGCTGCAGACTACTTTTCCCGTCGCAAACTAGTAAAGTATTTTTCCAGGGAGACAATGGCTGCTGTGGTTTGTATTGGAGAACTTCTTAAAGGCGAGGTACCATCACCTGAAACACCTTTCTTCTTTTCATCCGGAGAGACAGAGATGATGGATATTTACAAAGAGGCCTGTATGGTTTTTGATAAGGGAGAGCTCAAATTTGACTCTTCGATGTTTCTGGAGAGGGCAATAACGGTAATCTCTCCTCTCTCTCATTTCAAGATGATGAGAAATATGGCTCACTGTTTTATATCTATTGAGTATGGTTTAAAGGGAGACAACGCTGCAACAATGGGATCTGTTTCAGGTCTCCTCGTTCCGGCAATGCTCTCTGAAGGGAGGGGCGATATTCTTATAGGAGCGGGAAAGCTTCACGCAGATGGTACTGCTGAGGGGGGATTTGCACTAGTTACAGCACATGAACTCAAGGATTGTCCAATGCTGGAGAGTGACGGGGAGGCAATCTGCTTTTTTAGAGAGAATTACAATATATAAACTTCCTAATTTTTAATCACCTATATGGGAGTAGTTATTACAGGAATTGGTGTAAGATCACCGCTGGGATGCACGGTTGAAGAGTGTTTTATGAACCTTGAGCTTGGGACAAGGTGTGTAAGAGATATTGAAAATTTTGAGACCGGCGGATTTTCACAGAGAGCTGCAGGAGAGGTAAGGCATAATGGAGAGGTTGTTAAGAGCCCCCCTGATGTTGACAGGAAGACACTTTTTCTGGAGGGGTCAATAGAGGATCTTAGAAATAAAACAATCTTCTCTGAAAGATATAATCCTGAGGATATTGTTCTCAACACGGGAGGTGGTCTGGATTATGTAGATATCGAAAGCTTCTACAAAACCGGACAGTTCAGGAGTCCTGCGGGAGAGGAGCTCCCGTCTCACTATAAATCAGGCGAAAAGATCCGGGAGACAGCAGATAAATTTAATATAAAAGGGGGTACAAATATTTTTATGGCCTCTTGTGCTGCCTCTACGCAGGCGATTGGCTCCTCGTACCGAATGATCAAACAGAATTTTAAAAAAGCGGCTGTTACAGGAGGGTCAGACTCAATGGTAAACCATGTAAACTACGTGGGCTTTCAAAAACTGGGAGCAATGACAGCAGATACAAACTCCCCTTTTGCCTGCAAACCTTTTGATCTCAGAAGAAGCGGCACTGTTTTGGGAGAGGGTGCATTGATGATTCTGCTGGAAAAAAGCTCCTCTGCACGGCAGGAGGATATTCTGGCAGAGATTTCAGGATATGCCTCAACAATGGATGCTTATGCTGTTACAGATCCGGATCCGGAAGGGAAATCACTTGCGGCTGCAATTGATGGGGCACTTAAGGATGCAGGAATAACCAGCGATATGATAGACTGCGTTCATCTGCACGGTACAGGTACACCAAAAAACGCACCTGCAGAGTACAATGCCCTTAAGCTTGTTTTTGGAGAGAGGGTTAACTCTCTGCCGGTATATTCGATGAAGGGGCAAATTGGTCACCTGATTGGTTCCTGCGGTGCGATGGAGCTTCTTGGAGCAATATACTCCCTTAAACATCAGGTTGTCCTTCCTACAATTAATTTTGAAACAAGAGATCCAAACGCTCCTCTCTGTGTTATAAAGGGGGAGCCCCTTAAAATGAACATTAAATATCTCCTTAAGACAAACTCATCCTTTGGAGGAGAAAACACAGCAATTGTACTTAAAAAATGGGAAAGATTGTAATCACAGGAGCCAGCTCTGAAATAGGATTATCAATTACCGGGAAACTGGCAGGACTTGGAAAACCAATGGTTCTTCACTGTTTCAAGAACAGTGATACTCTTGAGAGATGGAGAGGAGTTGCAGAAATTGTTAAGGCCGATTTTTCTCAAAGGGAGGAGCTGGATATGTTTATAGCCGGACTTGATGATGTTGAAATTCTTGTATACGCATCTGCCGTTACCGATGCCGGTCTTGTACCACAAATTGATGAAGAGTCCCTGAATAATACTATACAGGTTAACATCTTTGCATACACGAAGATATGCCAGGCACTGATTCCCCGTATGTGCAGCAAAAGGAGCGGCAATATTATAGGGATTTCATCCGTATCAGCAAACAGGGTTTTCAAAGGGCAGGGAGTTTATGCAGGAAGCAAAGCATATATGGAGGCCTTTACAAAAGCGATAGCCATTGAGTACGGGAAAAAAGGGGTGAGGGCAAATTGCGTAGCTCCCGGTAGTATAGAGGCCGGAGCTCTTAAGAGGCTGAACTCATTTGGAATGGAAGAGATAAAACAGGTAAACAGTTTAAACCGATTAGGCTCTCCTGAAGATGTTGCAGAGGTAGTCCATTTTCTATGCACACCGGCCTCTTCGTTTATTACAGGTACAGTTATTGAGGTTAGCGGCGGGCACTTGATGGGAGTCTGAGTTCACTTATCATACAGGGGAGTCCGTGTCCGCTGTAAACCATTGTTGATGGAGGAAGAGTAAGAATTTTCTCCTTTATTACCTTTATAAGAGAGGCAAATCCGTCGTTTGAGTAGCCAATAGTTCCGTTATATGTAGTATCTCCGGCAAAAAGGATGTCCCCATCCGGCAGATAGAGGCAAACAGAGCCTTTAGAGTGGGAAGGAGTATGAAGGACATGTACCTCTACAGAGCCGAATTTTAGTACAGGCTCCCCATCAAAGTAGTTGTCGGCCTCAGTAAAAACATACTCCATATTGACATTGTAAACAGATGCAGCGTGAGCGGCAATAACAAGCTCCTCCTTATCATCAATATGCATCCAGGTTTTAATATTGTAAAAATCTCTTGCCCAGGCAGCACCGGCAATATGGTCAAAATGGCCGTGAGTAAGCACTATAGCAAGAGGGTTAAGGGAGTTCTCTTTTATATAGTTCTCAATAGAATCTCTCTCTGCCTTGCTGTTTGCACCGGGATCAATTATCAGGGTATCACCATTCCGGGCCGAGAGGAGATAGGAGTTCTCTGCCATCTTATTCTGAACAAATCTTTTTACCTCAAACATTAAGTAAAAATAGTAAATTGGAATTTTTTCATTAGTTCCTGAACATTAAATAATTGAAATAAATTTGCAATAACGCACCCCAAATTTACGAAAAATAGTACCTTTATCCCGCCCTGCATTGCAACTACAAGCTTAATTCTATATACAAATGAAACTGGAAAATGAAAAGTATTGCCACGAGTGTGGCAGGAGCATCAATGCAAAAGCGGAGATCTGCCCCCTCTGCGGAGTGAGACAACCCTACATGGCATCCGGTTACCACGGGGAACAAGGAATTAATAACCAATGGCTGATTACCTTCCTCCTCTGCTGGTTTCTTGGAGTATTTGGAGTACACAGGTTTTACGCAGGTCATACAGGTACGGGAATCCTGATGCTCATCACTTTTGGCGGCTGCGGAATCTGGTGGCTTATTGATTTTATTATGATCATCGTTGGTAACTTCAGGGATAGCGATGGAAATTATATCAGGCTACGCTAGATCAAACAAATTCATAAGTTTTGTTGCCCTCTATTTTGGAATCTCAATTGTGTTGCAGATGGCCTTCTCTGTCAACATAATGATTCCTTGCCTCTGGAAAACATTATTCCATACTGAATGCCCCGGTTGCGGACTAACAACTGCATTAATATCTCTCCTTCGCTTTGATATTGCTGGTGCTTACAGTGCAAACCCCCTTATATTTATTGTTTTGCCCTCAGTAATTTTCTATATAATAAAAGACTTCAGGAGATATGCCTCTGAAACTCACTTATAGTATACATAGGCGAGATTTTATGTATAGATTTTTGCGTTTTTTATACAAAAGAGGTTATATTTGTATACGTTTCTTAAATTTCTATACATATGAAACCCTGGACTGTCTTAGAATTACCATACAAAGTTGATCTGGAAACAAAGAGAGTGCTTAAAGCACTCCCATCTGCACATTCAGCCTTAGCGGAATTAAAAGGGGTAGTCTCAACCATTCCCAACCAGAACATTCTTATAAACACGCTTGGCCTCCAGGAGGCAAAAGATAGTTCAGCAATTGAAAATATTATTACTACCCACGATGACCTTTACAAATCTGAATTAAATCTTAATGCATTCAAGCCTCTACAGGCAAAAGAGGTCCAGAACTATATTTCTGCACTGAGGAAAGGATTTGAACTTATATCTGAATCAAATCTTTTAACAATTAACACTATTTTAAAGATTCAGGAGGCACTTGAGGAGAACAGTGCCGGATTCAGAAAATTACCCGGAACAGAGTTAAAAAGTTCGTCAACCGGTAAAACGGTCTATGTACCACCACAAAACAATCAGGATATCATAAGACTAATGTCAAATCTGGAAAAATATATAAACGATCCTGATTTGCAGGACTGCGACTCTCTGATTAAAATGGCTGTTATCCATTTCCAGTTTGAAAGCATTCATCCGTTTTATGATGGAAATGGAAGGACCGGCAGGATAATAAACATTCTTTACCTGATTAAAGAGAGGCTACAGTCTCTACCTGTTTTGTACTTAAGCAACTATATAATAAAACATAAGACAGACTACTACAGACTACTCCAACAAGTCAGAGAAGAGGAGAGCTGGGAAGAGTGGATTCTGTTTATGATAAAAGGAGTAGAGGAGACATCGCGGGAAACTATAGATTTGATTATTAAAATCAAAGAGCTTATGCAGGTATTCAAAAATAGATTGCGAACCAATTACAAGTTTTACAGCCAGGATTTGCTAAATAATTTATTTAAGCACCCATACACAAAGATTGAATTCTTAGTTAACGATTTAGGAATTTCAAGATTAACTGCAGCAAATTATCTGAACAAACTGGCAGAAGATAATTTGTTAACAAAGGTTAAACTTGGAACCGGCAACTACTATATTAACCAAGAACTTTTTGATTTGCTATCTGATAGATAGTCATAACTGCAGGCTGCCTCGCACCAGCACCGGCCTGTGATCCGAGGCTAGTGCCTCCGGGATAACAGTAGAGTTGATAACTTTGAACTTCTCTGCAAATCTTTTTGATATAAAGATATAGTCAATGCATCTGTCCGGAAAGCTTGCCGGGAAAGTAAAGGTTTTCCCATCTGAAAGCAGCGAAAAACCACTCTTTAGCACCTCCAGCTCATCAGAGCCCGGAAGTGCATTAAAATCCCCGCCTGCGATAAACGGCTTTTTAAGCCTCTCGGCCTCCCTTAAGAGGATTTTTACCGACTCCATCCTATCCGCTTCTGTCAGAGAAAAATGGGTAGAGGCAGCAAAGAAGCGCCGAAACTCCACAATCAGCAGCACCCTCGCCTCCTCACGGCCGGGCAGCGGCACCAGCCTTACTGAGAGCGGCTTCTCTGCCGACAGCATCGCAACGCCATATTTCCCGTTTCCAAGTTTTATTGCCGGAGCAAAAACAACATGCATCCCGGTTAGTTTGCCCAGCTCCATCGCCTGGTCCACACCCCCGGTTCTCGCCGTTGCACTGTCAACCTCCTGCAACATCACAATATCCGGCCTCTCCCTGCTAATCACCGCTGCCGTCCTCACCAGACTCTGCGCCTGCTCCATCCCCTTACCCACGCGGATGTTGTACGACATTATCCGCATCTCTGAATCGGCACCCCCCCACTGGCCCGCTGCGAGGCTACTACCCCAGAGGTAAATGGCCACGAGGCTGATTATCTTGCACTTATAAACTTTTCTCATTTTCATATATATACCTGAATTTCAACTGTTTGGCCATTTACCTCTGAGGTCACATCCGGCTGGTGCAAATACCTCCTCGTCCTCGCTTCGCCACGCCGGATTCACAATACACAAAAAGACCAGATCACCCTCACCCCGGTTTTCAATAAACTGCCGCGAGTTTGCCGGTATAAAAACCGACTGACCCGGATAGACCATAGATGTCTCATCATCAATATGCATCATCCCCTCACCCTCCATAATATAATAGACCTCCGTAGATTTCAGGATATGAGGATACGACACTTTTCCCGGCTTAAGCCTGGCATGAGCAAGACTATACCCTATGGGCAACGGCTCATTATCCGGATGCAAAATTACCCTAAGCAGCGTGTCATCACCAGCAGTGATTTCAGGGATGGCGGATGTGGTTTTGATTATCATGGTAGTTATTTGTATGGTTTAAAGTTATTACTTTTTGGAAAATTTTGTTCATTGAAAATTATTACTTACTTTTTATCAAAAGACACAGAAATTCCTCAGACTCGTATTTCTCAAATTATCAGAGGTAATCGTAGCATCACAGCAGATACTGCCCTTAGACTTGCCGAATACTTTGGTGTAGATCTTAAATTCTGGCTTGGATTACAGAGTGACTATGATCTTGAAAATGAAAGAGAAAAAAAGAGAGAGGTTTTATTAAGAATTGGCAACATAAGGACGATAGTCATCAGTTTGCATGATTATCCCCCACTCCCCCATAATAACAGATAATCGTTTTCGCAACAAGTGCTCTGATTTTTTATGGTGCTGCGCAGTTTATACGGCCTTCGGCCGAAAATGGGGATCAGGAGGTTGCGGTGTTGGGCTAAAGTTTCCCACATGTGCATTATGATATTATTCCTATAATTTACAGGTGAATTTATCGTAAAATCTAAAACCCGTAATGGTGTAACGCTTTGATTATATGATTGCAGGAACTTAACATGACATGACATATCACATGTCAGATCAAACTGCTTCTTGCAGATTTACTGAGAGTTAAAGCGATGCGGGTATGACGGATAACCGGCCGGGAACCGGCCGTATAAACTGCGAAGCACCTTTTAAACTTGGCGGGAGGCGGTGAATTGGATCAAGACAGGAGGGGGTTTGAGTGGGATATTCGTTTATCTAACAGATGGTTAGATTATTAAAAATTGGTTTTTTGAAAAGTTTTTAAAAAAGTAATTTGCAATCATTTGGTTTATAAGCACATATACGAATATCCCTGTCAACCTACCCGCCCGCCCTGAGTTGTCCATTCGGCAGATGATTTTTGCGAAACCCGTGCGGTTCTAAGTCTCAGATTATCAATGTGTAGACAATCCACCTGTCAGGTGACTTGACAGGTGGATTGCTTATGTTTAGGTAATCAGCGTGTTACAGCGGTGTGGGTATATAGTGTGCCGTCCTGAAATAGGTTGACTCCAAAACTCAATTTTATGAAAAAATTTACAGTCGAGGATGAGCAATCAATTTTTCAGAGAAAGCTCGAACAATTTCAACGCAGGATAGTCTCTGCAGTAGAGCACAAACGGATGACAATGCGAGATGTGATCCAGAAGTACAACATCAAAGATGAAGAGACGATATTACAATGGATGAGAAAATATGGTATTTTTAATCCTGATTACACAATCATTCATACCATGAAAAATGCCGGTGATCCCAGTAATGTCAAGCGTTTGAAAGATCAGCTCAAGGCTAAGGAAGATGAGAACGAGCGGATGCGAAAGGAGATATTTCTTCTCAAGCAAAAGGGTATTATGTTCGACGCTATCGTGCAGGTAGTCAAAGAAGATTACAACATTGACCTGTTAAAAAAAGTTATGCCCGGGCAGTCGACACCTACATCTCCAAAGGGGGACAAGGAGGAATAGTTTTTGGGTGCAGATTACTCGGGAAAACAAAACAAGCCTATTATAAACACAAGAAAAGTCTGAAGACAAAGAAGGTTCAGGCCTTCGTAGCGATATCGCTGGTTAAAAGCCAGCGGGAGTCATTACCACGAATAGGAACAAAGAAGCTACACCACATGCTTTCTCAACCATTAAAAGAAATCAAAATTGGAAGAGATAAGCTGAACGAGATTATTAAGGCCAACGGGATGTTGGTTCCTCCTCTAAGGCAATACAAAATAACAACAAACTCAAGACATCACTTTCCAAAATACAAGGATCTTGTTACCGGAACCAGAATTTTTCAACCAGAACAGGTGTGGGTTGGAGATATAACATACATCAATGCAAAGGATAAATACTACTACCTGTCAATGATTACTGACGCTTATTCGAAGAAGATTATGGGCTATTGCATTGATGAAAATATGAATGTAGAGTTAGTTATCAAGGCACTGGCAATGGCTTTTAATAACAGACAATATCAGACCAAGCTCACCCATCATACAGACCGGGGGTCTCAATATTGCTGCAAAGCATACCAGGAAAAATTAAGAAGAATGAGTGTCATTACAAGTATGACTGAAAACAGCGACCCTTATACCAATGCAATCGCAGAGAGAGTTAACGGGATAATCAAACATGAGTTCCTCATTGATGGCCAGCATCACTCTTTGCTTGAGTTAAAACTACTACTTGCTCAAGCAGTCCATTCTTATAACCACCTCAGACCTCACTTATCATGTCACATGTTAACACCAGACAACATGCATAATCAGAGACAATTAAGAAGGATAGAGTATCGAAACAAATTCCTAAACAAAAAAATCAAAGTCTGAATGAACTCGTTTACTTATATTTGTTAAAATCAGTCAACCTATTTCAGGACGGCACATAGTTTACTTCTGGACTTTGACGTGGGAAACTTTAGTGTTGGGTGGGACGAACCTCTATAGGGCTGAATAACTATGTGTTGCAAAACAAAAATTTAACGAAATCAAAAAAACTCATTTTGTGACAAGCTCAAAATAAGGCCGATGGAGGTTCGTCCCACCCAAGCCTGTGGCACCTCTTCTGCCGAACGGCTAACATAGCGAAGCACCAAATTTGTTGGTGAATATAGTGTTCCTGTCTCAAATCATAAGTCGGCTAATTCTTTTGGAACTGACAACAGATATTTTGGAATGTAAACTCCCCGTTCTTCAAGCATTCTGTTTCCCTTTCCTAAATCAATTTTTTCAGGTTCGAGAAAATGGACCCATTGATGATTGGTTTTATGAGCTAAATAAAGAAACAATCGCCTGACTTTAACAGAACCGCAACTGACTAATAATTCATTAAGCAATTTTGGCTTTAAATTTACAAGACCTTCCAATATATGGTAGCACTCTACCAAATCCATCTTTTGAGGTGCCAGTAATAAACATTCCAATATCGCCCGCTCAGGAGTTGAAACATTTATCTTGAATTGATCAGTTTCAAATTCCATAATGCCTGATTCAGAAGGCAAATACGAAGTCAAATGATGCTCAATATCAAGCTTCCATTCATATTCTGCAAACCACTTTGGAAGTTTGGTTTTTAATGGTGAAAACAACTGGAGGGTGTTTTTGCTCATACGCAAGTAGTGGCTGAATCCCTGCAACTCTAAGGCAGTTAGCCCGCCCACATGAACCTTAGTATTTGTTTGATTCTGAATAGCGCTCAATGCACCTTTCCACTCAATATCGTCACCAGGTCTCTTATAGGCACCTCGCCCTATAGATTCCAGCCAGCCACTTTTTAGATAGTAATTCTGCAGGTTTCTGGAAATGCCATAAGCTTCAAGCCATCCAGGAGTTACCACACAACCTGGTTGCAAAACCCTGAATAAAATTTTTATATTTGTTTCGTTTTGAGTAGCCATACTACACTAATTTGGACAAATATAAAATATTAACCTTAGATTATGAAAAATATTTTTAATTAAATAAATTCAGAGGTAGTCACACTACCTTTACAAAAGTAAATTTAAGAAGACAAACTCGCCATCTCCCCCACTCCCCCATGATAGCAGATAATCGTTTTCACATCAAGTGCTCTGATTTTCTCTGCCGACTCATTTGCCCTTTCCAAATCCAGCGTATACTGCGGATTAGCTATTGTAAGCCGACCATCTTCCAGAACAAGCGCATCGCCGGTTATGAGAGTGCTGCACTCCGGCAGGTAGATGGAGATATGCCCCTTTGTGTGGCCCGGCGTCGACACCGCAATTATCCCGTCAGCAATTTCATCGCCATCCCCAAGCGCCACATCAACAGGCACTTTTGGAGTATTCCTGAGCATCTCAATAAAAGCCAGCGCCCATCCCCTCGCCCTCTCCGGCATAGAATCCAGAGAGTTTTCGGCCTGAATAAGCCGCTCAGACTTCACCCGCCCCTGCACCGACATCGCCTCCTCTGCCCCGCAGAAGATTTTCAGACCAGGGTTAAGCCGCTTAAGCTGAGCCGCACCGCCCATATGGTCGTGGTCGTCGTGGGTAATTATGAGGCCCGTCAAGGCCGATTCTCCAACGCCCGCCTCCCGCAATTTCTCAATAAGCTGACCCGCCGTCTCCTCATAGCCGCAATCCACCAAAAAATTGCCCGCCTCCGCCCCAATGAGCACCGGGTGGACAGTGTAAGCCACACCGTCAATAGTGTGGGTGAGGGGGAGAGTGGTGATGGTCATGGAAATTAATGTGATTAAAATATTGAATTCAAAATTAGGCACTAACAATAGACTCCTAACTAAAATAAAGTTGGTTCAGAATTTAAATCAAGTTCTTCATTAATGTCAATTTTGCTCAAAAATTGCTTAACTGAATTTTTCAGAGCAATTGAAAGAAAAGTTGGAACAGCATTTCCAATTTGCAGATTCTTTTCACTACGATTTCCGTAAAATAAATAATTATCAGGAAACCCCTGTATTCTTGCTCCTTCTCGAGTCGATAACGATCGTGGAGATTTTGGGTGTATACATCTAGAGGATGATGGACAGCCTAGATTCCTTGTAATTGTAGTGCTTGGTCTATCCCACCAAAGTTTGCAATAGGTATTTGCAAATCCACTGCTAGGCCTTATATCTTCGGGTAAATCTTTTGGGCTACCTCCATCAGGTAGTGCCATCATGATTTTTACTAGTTTGTCATTGTTTTTTGGAGTATCATGATCCATAATTTTATCAGGAGCATTTTCTCTCATTAGCTTTTGATAATCATTTTGAGGAACCATACAATATTCTGTCCCTACTTCTCCATTTCCAATAATTGTTAAATCGCCGATTGCCTCCCCCAGTGTCACATATGGTTTTAAACCTGTTTTGTGAACTTTTGTGATTTTCGCATCATAATGAGTTGGTTTGGGAAATTTGAATGGCTTATTTTCAAGAGTACCTACAATTATCACACGCTCCCTAATTTGAGGGGCTCCAAAATCTGCGGCATTAAGAACCTTCCACTGAACATGATAACCCAAAGATTCAAATAAAATAATTATATGCTTTAATAAAGAACCGCCTTGCATTGATAAAAGTCCTTTAACATTCTCGAATACAAATAATTTTGGTTTCAATTCAGCAAGTATTCTAAAATATTCTTGAAATAATTTCCCTCTTGGATCATCAAGAAGTCTTTTACCTACAGTAGAATATGCTTGACATGGTGGTCCACCTACAACAATATCAATATCTTCTTTGTACAACCCAAGGTCATTAGTTAAATCAGCTAAAGAAAAATCCTTAATATCTTTATTATAAATCCTAACATTTGGATGATTCAAGCCATATGCAATTGCCATTGGCTTTAAAATCTCATTTGCTGCTACAATCTTAAATTCTTCATCGTGAGCAAATCCATAACTCAAACCACCAACTCCCGCAAACAAATCGATTACTTTGTATACCATAAATTATCAATCCAATTTTTGTTTAACAAAGTTAATATAACATCGACAATATTCCAATATGGAATATGAATAATTGGTTTCTATTTTTGTTAATATGAAATCAAATCTGCTCATTAAAGAAAAACAAAGGTTAGCTGCAAAATTATACCAAACCCGAAATGAACTTGGTATAAAACAAACTGATCTTGCAAAGGAAGGAATAATTTCGCAAAGTCAATTATCAAAAATTGAAAATGCGGAAAGTAATATTTCAGCAGTATTATTGAATGTATTGGCAAAAAGATATGGCAAAGATCTCTCATATTTTTTTGAATAAAAATAAAAAAATGGAAACAGGCAGAAATAGGTCAACAGGTTGGCAACATGCAAAACTTACAGGGCACATAAATGAATCAAATGTTGAGAAATTGTTTTCCGATGATAACTTTAAGAGAAATTTTTGTGAAAGGATAGGAATCCTACCTATTGAAAAGGTCAAGGTAGGCGGTCTATATGAAAAAGATGTTGATTGTATACTGGGTGGAAAAACTAAGTCCAAGACTGACTTGCAGCTTGAATTATCCAATGGTAGCTTAATAAACATTTCCATCAAGAAGGGGCTTGGAGGCCAAGTATACTTAATTGGAGTTGATAGATTTATTTCTGGTTTTGAAAAACAATTCAATAAGAAAGTACCTGACGATATTAATGAATTTCTCCATTTCTATTTTTATGGAAATGAAAAAACATCCCAAATTTTGTCAGATAGAAAATTTATTGAGGGTATGCCTCCTACCATACTGAAATATCAAAAAAATCACAATCGACTAGTTTGGGAGCATCTTTGCCGTTATAACAAAGACGGAGCAGACAATTTATTAAACTGGTTTAAATATAACATTTCTGAAATTACTGAATTTTGTTTTTCTCGTGGATTAGCCATAAATGAATCAGAGTGGGCACATTATGTCTGGTATATAAATTTACTTGGAGAAGAAGATGTTGATATGTTGATTTCAATAGATGAAATTAAAAAATCTGCTGCAAATCATGCTGATCAAATATTACCAGGCTCAAAAAATGGAGGATCAACAATACAACTCCCTTTCGGATTTGTCCAATGGCATCAATGCCAAATTCAATTCCATCATTCATTCTCAAAGATATCGGATATCATTCGAAATGAAATTGAATAGAATAAACTATTAAAGAAGCAATTTTACCAAAAATTCTAAAGGACTGCTATACTAAAACATTAATTTCGACACAACAATCATTCTATGACGGGATGATGCTTCTAGTTAAATGTTCGTTAAGATTAAATTTTGTGACCACCCTCTCATAAACCCTCACATACTCCTCTGGTGTCATCTTTTTGGTGAGGGCGGAGATAATGGAGAGGGTATTCGGCCTTAAGCCATTCAAGCATGGGCGCGCTCATATAAATCCCAAAATGGTAGAGGGCAATGTGCCCCTTTTGCGAAGCAAGGCTGATGAAGGGCAGCGGCTGTCCGGGGGTGGCCATTCGGCAGATGATTTTTGCGAAACCCGTGCGGTTCTAAGTCTTAGATTATCAATGTATAGACAATTCACCTGTCAGGTGACCTGACAGGTGGATTGCTTATGTTTAGGTAATCAGCGTGTTACAGCGGTGTGGGTATATAGTTTACTTCTGGACTTTGACGTGGGAAACTTTAGGTCAACCCGCAGATGCATTTATATGGTGCCGGGCGGGGAGGCCTGATGGTGTAGAGCGGAAAAAAGGCGGCCAGTTTGGCCGCCTTTGGGGAAACAGGTTATTAAGGGGTTAGGGTTAGTTACTCTGCTCGGTTTACGCTGCCGCCGCTGCCTGTCTTAACCTCAATCTGGGAGGTGCCTTTGTATTTGATGGAGGCGCCGCTGGAGGATTCGGCATAGAGGAAACCGGTTGCAAACACCTCGGCATAGGAGCCCGACGAGAGGTCGGCACTGCAATTTATCGCCTCAAGGTCAAAGGCATTGAGGGTGCTGCCGCTGGAGGATCCAAGGGTGAACTTTTCCGCTTTTCCGCTAAAAGTGGCGTCGCTGCCGCTTGACATTTTCAATGAGAACTCTTTTATCTCTATGTTGCCTTGTGCCGATGAGCCTGAGGACATATCTATATCAAGCTCTTCTGCTACCCATCCGGCTGTGAGGTTTAAATGGCTTCCGCTGGATGCCTCAATCTCATCAAGGCTGGCAATATTAACATAGACTTTTATCTCTGCGTTTCTGAAGCTCACCTCAAGGTCTTTTGAGAGTCTGAGGGTGTTGTCAACAACCTCTACATTGATGTACTCGTGTATATTTTCATATGTCTCAACTTTTACGGATACTGTAGAGTCCTGGGTGAGGATAAGCTCCATTCCGCTTGAGACATAGATGTTTTCAAAAGTTGGTAATTCATAGCTCTTTGATGTGTATTCGCCTTCCGGTGTGATAGCATTGAATACGCATGAGCTGAGGGCAAGTGTCGCCACGGCAATTGCCATAAATGAGAAGAGGAGTTTTTTCATAAGTCCGGGATTGGTTATTTGTTATTTTATGTTAGACGAAAAGGGGGAGCGAAAAGTTGCAAGGAGTAAAAAAATTACAATTTAAAATCAGAAAGTCTGTTTCTCTTTGTTTGGTAATGCATCTTATACTGTCTTTTTATCTTTTCAGATAAAAAAGAGTTATCTGTTAACTCTTCTATCAGAAGATGTCTGGTCGTAAAAAATGCTAGTTCTTTGGAGACAATTTTTTCAGGAAGTCCTAAAGAAAGTCCAAATTGAAAGAAGGTTGCTCCGTTTGCTCTTCTTCCTTTGAAAAATTCTTTTTTATCTGTTTTGAACAGGCCTCTCTCTAGTGCAAAATCACTGTAATCTACGTGAATATTCGTGTTAAGCAAATCGTAAGCGGGCGATAAACGGTAGTCGTTTTTTCCGGCATCGATTACTGAGAAATTTTTAAGATGTGCATCTCCGTTTGAAAAGAGAAAATTAAAAAGTATCATTCTGTAAAACTTCAAAAGCTCTACCCGCCAGGCCGGCAAGTATTTTTTAATTAATTCTCCTACCTCCTCATAGCTGTAATCATATTTGAAATTGGGGCCGGCATTTTCTGAAGTTACCCCTGCCAGTGATGCAAAATCTTCAACCCTGAGTTTATTACCGGCAGTATTTATGTCAAATCTTTTAGTAACATATGCCGCATCTCCGTTTTTAAAAAAGCACAAGGCGTTGGGTGCGGTATCAATCTTAAAAACCTGTGAAGCAATCTGCATTGTGAGGTTTTCATTTGCAGGACATTCTGCTGCATTTCTTACATCTGTTGGTCTGGGCTTTAAGATATATGTTCCGCGTTCACCCGGAGAAGTGAGGCTTAACAAGCCATCTCTTATTATCATTGAGTATTTCCCCTGAACTCCTGATATTGAAATTCTCGTTTTATTTTCAGTAAAGAGAATTAAATCCTCCTCTCTCTTTTCTATTGAATCATATGGGAGAATATGAGAAACCTTTTGTTTGTCAAAAACTCTCCTTAAGGCAACAGGGCTATATGTTTTAAAGCCCTTTGCAAGTGTCGAAGGGCAAACTGAAAAATCAACCATTATTCAACCTTTTTACTGTAATTGCACCTCCTGTGTCATATTCTGCAGTTGCGAGCAAGATTCCAAAATGGTCGTTCTCATCAATTTTCAAAAGTCTTGACTGAGTTTTTCTATTGCTCCCTTCTGAAAGCATATTGAAAAAGAACGGGAATAGAGAACGGGACCTATACAATTGGTTTGTTTTAGGAAATGTGAGGCTAATTGCCGGTAATGAACTATTGAGCAGGTACTCATCATAGTATCTGAATGTATATTCAGTCGCAGAGAACTCTGTGAGAACTCCTGCTAATATTCCATTGAAATATATTTCAGCTATGCGCATCTTTTATTTTTATTTCTACTTCAAGCCCCAGGGTATTAAATATTTTATCTATAACAGCTAAAGATGGGTTCGCCTCTCCCCTTTCAATTTTAGTAAGGGTGTTTATTCCGATTCCTGCTAATGCGGCAAGCTCTCTCTGTGTAATTGATAGTGACAGCCTTCTCTCTTTTATAACCTTTCCAACTTCATTCATAATCCCCATATAATGTGATTTTTAAACAAAATTAAGAAATGTTTTCGTTAATTTATAAGAAAATCCCCGTTTATTGTGATTTTCGCATCCTTCCGGCTATCAAAATTGAGAACACCACCCAAGGTACAAGAGAGAGCAAAGAGAAGATAAGGCCGATTGTTCCGGCTGTGGATGGGATAATCATTAGGGCGGCGGAGGCGAGCCCCCATATGGCTGTGGTGCGGGTGAAGGTCCGCTCCCTCTCTTTGAGCATCACCCATGAGAAGATGAAGAGTGTGATTGCGTTTAATATGTAGTAAACATCAAAGGCTGTCCCTTTGTAGGTGGCGAGCATCCCCTCTCCTGCAGCAAGAAGTTGCTGCCTCAGAAGCGGATTAGAACTCCCGTTAAAGGATTTTGCCAGGCTCATCATCTCGAATGCCACCGATGAGGCGTAGTATGTTGCAAGCCCCACAAGGCCCACTGCCAGCGCAGTTATTATTGCCGATTGGTTTGCTTTGTAAAGGCATGCGGCCAGCCCAAGATAGACCGATATCATAAGGGCGTTGTTCAGCAGATAGAGCAGATCCAGACTAAGCAGACCCAGAAGAGGACTTTGCTCAAAAAGCTCAAAGAAACCTCTAACATCTGCAGGAGGAGGCCAGATTGCAAATATTGCTATCTGCACCGGAATAATAGCAACCACCGCAATTGCTGCAATTGCTCCCCATCTTTTTAAATCTTTCATCTATTTAAGCATGTGCTCAACAAGTGCTGACATCTCTGCCACATTGTTAAAGCTCAGGTTTTTACCCTTCATGTACTCTTTATAGCTCTCTTTATTGCCTTTGAAAATTTTCTCCATCTGCCTCATGTTGATAATTCTAGTAACCTTATCTCCATCTTTGAACCAGTAGTATTTGAAAGGCACTATTCTGTAACCCTCAGGAACTGCGAGATCATAGAAGATTCCATTTGCCATAAGCGAAGTATAGCTTTTTGATGCACCTGTCTCTGTTGTTGTTCCATAGGCCGATGGTTTTGGTGGCTCTATCACTCTGCATCTGTGCTCTACCAAAAGCTCTTTGCCATCCTTTACGTACGCTACCTCTACAAACTTTCCGTTATATGGATAGAATTTTCTTTTCTGAATAACGATAGTATCCACAAGCCCAATCTCATCTTTTCCTATCGCTTTCATCTTTCCTCTCTCTTTAAATAACATCTCCTCTGTAACAGAGTTGTAGTTAAGCATTCCGCTGTTGATGACTCCGTTTTTCATATAGATAAACCCTTGCGTGAAGTCGTCAAGTATATAGTGAGAAAGCACCTGGCCTTTTGTCTGTGCAGTTGATGAGATTGCAATCAGAGTTGCAATAGTGAGCAAAAATAACTTTTTCATTTTGAAATAGTGGTTAAAGTGGTTGTTTACTTTATGTTAGTTTTGGAGGTTATCCATAGCATGTGCCATGTCAGTAATATCAGAAAGATTTTCAAATTTAATTTTATTCTCCTTTATAAACTTGTCAAATGTATCTTTTTTGTCTGAATATACCTTGCGGAACTGTTTCAGGTTGAAAATTCTTGTGATTTTACCATCCCTCTCTACCAGATAGTTCATAACAGGCTTAACCCTGTAACCATCCGGAAGCTGAAGTTTATAGTACATATTTCCATCACCAGTTATTCCGGAATACCTGTCCACTGCAGAAACATGTGATGTTCCACCATACGGAGCCGGATTACCCGGAGGCACCACAGTACTGCGGTGTTCGGCATAAACTGTGTGAGTCTTGCCTTCGTATAAAACCTCAACGAATTTCCCGTTTTTGACAACAAATTTTCTACCGCTTATAGCCACATACTCCAGCTCCTTCATCTCTGCATCTCCTATCGCAAGAACCTGCTCGCCCCGCTGAAAGACCATCTCTTCAGTAACCGTGTTATAGTTCAGGCGCATCTGCTGTGTTCTTCCTCCGCCTATTGAAACATACCCATCTGTAAAATCAGGGAAGACGTAGTGAGAAAGTACAATTTGAGTAATCTGTGCATCAAGCTGCAGAAATGATAATACAAAAAATGACAGCGCAATTATTATTTTCCTTTTCATAATACAGTATTCATTATTGATATACATGAATCAACTTTGGTTATAAAATCTTCTGCAGCAGCTTTAAGTTCTCTGCCTGTTTCGGATTCTGTATTTGCCTTTTTTACAATTGCATATATCTGAGACCTGAATTTCAACCATGAGTCTAGATATTTAACACTGAGCGAACTTCCCTTAATTGAAAAGTCAACCGGCTGAATGGGATCAAGAATTCCGGGGGGTATATCTGTGCCGGCTGTGAACTGGTAGATGCCCTCAACAAACAGATCGTCCAAAGCAATTAAAGCGTAATATGCGTTCATGAATCTAGTCTGCACAAGCTCCGCCCAGAAAGCGATTCCAACACTCTGCCTTAGCATGGAACCCAGAGTGTTGTGCAAAATGCTGAAGTCATAAAAAGATGTTGTATAATTCCTCCAGATTAGTATTTGAGCCGCATAATCTCCGGCGCCGGACATTGGTGGCATTGTGGTACTTGTCAATGGTTTGTATAGGAGCACCGGTTCGGGAGCCTTTGTGCAGCCAAAGAGTAGTCCGGCTACACACGCTAATACAAACAACTTCAGTTTTGCTTTCATAAAGTGAATTTGAGTGATTTTCCAAATGTAATAAAAATGTATTAACAACAGAGCCCTTTTTACTATATTTGGCTATTCTAAGATCGTTATTATTATGAAAACATATCTTTCTCTGCTTGAACATATAATGACAAACGGGACCCTGAAATCAGACAGAACGGGTACCGGAACCAAGAGTGTGTTCGGATATCAGATGCGTTTTAACCTGGAGGATGGATTCCCTCTACTCACAACAAAAAGGGTACACCTTAAGTCAATAATTCACGAGCTCCTCTGGTTTATTGCCGGAGACACCAATATTAAATATCTGAATGATAATGGAGTTACCATTTGGGATGAGTGGGCAGATGAAAATGGCAACCTTGGTCCGGTATATGGAAGGCAGTGGCGCTCTTGGGAGACAGCAGATGGCCGGACAGTAGATCAGCTGAAGGCTTTGATAGAGGGCATTAAGAGAAATCCGGACTCCCGAAGACATATTATCTCTGCATGGAACCCCGGCGAGGTGGATAAGATGGCACTGCCCCCTTGTCACGCGATGTTCCAGTTTTATGTGGCAGAGGAAAAACTTAGCTGCCAGCTATATCAGCGCAGTGCAGATGTCTTTCTTGGCGTTCCTTTTAATATTGCTTCTTATGCCCTTCTAACTATGATGGTGGCTCAGGTTTGCGGGCTGAAGCCCGGTGATTTTATTCACACCTTTGGGGACGCACATATTTATACAAACCATTTTGAGCAGGTGGCCCTGCAGCTCTCAAGAGAGCCAAGACCACTGCCCGTAATGAAAATAAACCCCAATGTGTCCGACATATTCGGGTTCAGGTACGAAGATTTTCAACTGGACGGTTATACCCCGCACCCTTCAATCAAAGCTCCGATAGCGGTTTAAACAACGCCGTTATTTCTGGTGATTGCTTAGTTATCAACTTTTTACAAAAATAATTTTATGATTTCAATAATTGTTGCTGTCGCGGACAATCTCGCCATAGGGAAGGACAATAACCTGCTGTGGCACATATCGGAAGACCTGAAATACTTCAAACGGATAACCGGAGGCCACACAGTTATCATGGGCCGTAAAACCTGGGAATCAATCGGCAGGCCTCTTCCAAACCGCCGTAATATTGTAATAAGCCGCTCTCTTAAGGCCGATTCTCTTGCCGGCGCGGAGGTTTTTGGTTCTTTGGAAAGTGCCCTGGCCACCCTCCCTGCAAATGAAGAGCACTTTATTATTGGAGGAGGAGAGATCTACAGAGAGGCCCTTCCTCTTGCGGAAAAACTATATATCACTTTTGTCCATATTACAGTTAATGACGCTGATACATTCTTTCCTGAGGTGGAAGAGAGGGAGTGGAGAGAGGTGGGACGCGAGAGCTTTGAGCGGGGCGAAAAGTTCGGGCGGCCGTTTGAGTTTGTTGTACTGGAGCGCAGGAGATAAATCAACATATCCCCCTAGATAGACAGCGGCTATTAAGCCATAGACAGAGCCTAAGAAACCTTAGGCTCTTTTTCGTGTTTATAAGACATAACAATTAACGAAAAAGCTAAAAAGCAATGAGAAAGTTAATGATGATTCTGGCAATTGCGGCTCTGCCCTTTTCCGGATTTTCACAAAAGAATAATAATAAAAAAGATATAGCAATGACAACTATAAACAAACTTGAGTTTCACAATTTACCTTACGCTTACGATGCACTTGAGCCATTTATTGACAAGATGACAATGGAGATTCACCACAGCAAACACCACAAGGCATATTATGACAATATGATGAATGCTGTTAAAGGTACAGATATGGAGGGCAAAACCCTTGAAGAGGTTTTTGCAAATATGAGCAAATACCCTGCAGCTGTGCGCAATAATGGTGGCGGATATTACAACCACAATCTCTACTGGGAGGTTATGAAAGTAAACGGTGGCAAGCCATCGGCAAAACTGGAGGCTGCAATTGTGAAGACTTTCGGATCAATGGACGAGCTAAAGAAACAATTTACGGACGCCGGCAAAACCCGCTTTGGAAGCGGCTGGGCATGGCTTAGCGTAGACAAGGACGGCAAACTGTTCGTATCATCTACTCCAAATCAGGACAACCCTCTAATGGATGTAGCAGATAAAAAAGGCACACCTATCCTTGGAATGGATGTCTGGGAGCATGCGTACTATCTGAAATATCAGAATAAGCGCCCTGACTATACAGAAGCTTTCTGGAATGTAATAAACTGGGAGGCCGTCTCAAAAAAGTACGATTCTATAGTTAAGTAATTAGTTAAGTTTGAATTAAGGGTAGAGGGTGTCCAAAAAGTGATTTTGGACACCCTCTTTTTTCTATGAATCTACGTCAGTAACCATTTTGATACTTGATATAATCTTTAACATACCCTTCCTTTATTATAGGACAAATATATGTTTTTATTTCCTAAATAAAAGGAAACCATGAAAAGTTAAATTAAATCCATAATAATCTCCTCAGCACTCTCCTCTTTTCTCACCAGAGTGGCAATTTGACCTATCTCCAGCTCGCCCTCATCCAGATCACCCAGGAAGATACCTGCTTTTGCGCGGCTTTTGCCCAGAAGTTCATTCATCTCCTCTGCAGATGCACCCCGGTTTTCTGCCTCAATAACAGCGGCGGAAAACTGATTGTCTGCCAGACGCGTGGGGGCGAGTTTTTTAAGAAGGAGTTTTGTCTCACCCTCTTTTAGTCCGCGGCAGCGGATTTTGAAATTTTCATGTGCCGAACTCTCCTTGCATAGTGCAAATCGGGTCCCTATCTGAACACCCTCCGCACCCAGTGCAAGGGCTGCTGTGTATTGAGCCTTTGTGGCTACTCCGCCTGCAGCAATCAGAGGAATTGTGATGGCCTCTCTCACTGCCGGAATGAGGCAAAATGTGGTGGTCTCCTCCCTTCCGTTGTGTCCGCCTGCCTCAAACCCTTCGGCAACAACTGCATCAACTCCCGCCTCCTGACACTTCAAAGCAAACGCGCTGCTTGAAACAACGTGTGCCACTTTAATTCCGTGCCCTTTCAGTACTGATGTCCACTTTTTAGGGCTTCCTGCCGATGTAAATACAATTGGAACCCTCTCCTCAATTATGATATTCATTATCTCCTCTATCTGCGGATAGAGAAGTGGTACATTCACTCCAAAGGGAAGTGTTACGCCATTTTCAGTAAGTGCTTCGCGGCAGCTTACTATGTGATGACGAAGATTATCGGGATGCATTGATCCTGCTCCCAAGAGCCCAAGCCCCCCTGCCTTGCTTACTGCCGATGCCAGCTTCCATCCGCTGCACCAAACCATCCCGCCCTGAATAATGGGATATTTAATTCCAAATAAATTGCAAACTCTGTTATCCATATGTATTAACAAAAGTACAAATTTTTATCTTTGTTTCCGGCAACTTAAACTTAACTACTATGTCTGACTTGAATCGCGACGGCTTTGGCAGTCGTTTTGGTGTACTTGTGGCTGTAGCCGGATCTGCGGTGGGCCTTGGCAATCTTTGGAGATTCCCCTATATGGTGGGAAATAACGGAGGTGCAGCGTTTATAATTATTTATCTGCTCTTTGTAGTCCTGCTCTGTTTGCCGATTATGTTTTCCGAATTCATTATAGGCCGCAGAACACAGTCAAATGTCTTTGGTGCAATCAACAAACTTGCTCCCAAGTCTCCGTTTTTATCAATAGGAGTTATAAGCGTAGTGGCATCAATATGTATCATGGCCTTTTACAGCGTTGTTGGAGGATGGACAATAGAATATATTTTCAAGTCTTTCTCTCCTGACTTCCTGACAGCAAACAGTGCGAGTCTCGAGAGCCAGTTTAAAGAGGCCTCTACATCTTCACTTGTTCCAATAGCCACCCATCTCGCCTTTTTGGGACTCTCAGCACTCATAGTTGTTGCCGGGATAAAAAACGGTATTGAAAAATACTCCAAAATCCTCATGCCTGTACTCTTCTTCCTTGTTATGCTACTGGCAATAAGGTCAATGACTCTTGATGGCTCCTCTGCCGGTATAAAATTTCTTTTCTATCCGGACTTCTCAAAAATAACCGGAGCCACCCTGATTGCGGCACTCGGGCAGGCCTTCTTCTCGCTTAGCCTTGGTATGGGCTGCATTATAACCTATGGTTCGTATGTAAAGAAAAACGAGAACCTCTTTAAGGTCTCTCTCATGACTGTTGCTGCCGATACCGGTTTTGCAATTCTTGCGGGGCTCGCTGTAATGCCTGCTGTATTTGCCTTTGGTATCTCCCCCGGACAGGGGCCAAGCCTTGTTTTTATTACCTTGCCACAGATATTTGCACAATTGCCTTTTGGAAATGTAATTGCAATAGCATTCTTTTTTATCCTGTTCATAGCAGCTATTACCTCTGCAATCTCATTACTGGAAGTTATAGTTGCATACTTCACCGAGGAGCTCAAACTCACACGAAAGGCAGCCGTACTTATTGCCTTCACAATTATTGGAATTTTTGGGACTCTAAGCTCTCTCTCCAATGGCGTACTGGCAGATGTTAAGATATTCGGCAAAACATTCTTTGATCTCTTTGACTACACCTCTTCAAACATCCTGCTCCCTGTAGGGGGTCTTCTGGTTGTGATGTTTGTCGGGTGGAGAATGAAAAAAGCCGATGTTCTGGACGAACTCACAAATGGGGGTTCTATTGCAATAAAAGGATTTGTTCTCAAGTGGATTATCTTCACAATAAAATTCCTTGCTCCAATTGCCATAGCACTTGTGCTCCTCAGCTCCATCGGCTTCATCAAACTATTCTAGAATCAGCCTTTATCTGATCTCTTTATAAACCTGGCAAATTGTACAGCAGGCGGGCCGGTAAGTGTATACACTTTACTTACAGGAACATATTTATGTGGCACAAAGTGAAATACCTGCCAGGCAGCAAAATCTCTGTCTTTGGATATAAGGACATCAAGCCTTGTTCCCCCTTGCTGCAAAAACTGAACAGGCTCGGTTGAGTCGTTAAGTTCCCCTTCAAGGATTTTTCTTGTGATTTCGCTCTTTTCAGAGGAAAGAAAATATGATTTTCTCTCAATATGGCAACCTGTTGGTTCGTATATCTCTGTTTTTGGTTTAATTATATATACAATCGCACCAGCAATAATCAATATTACCCCGGCAACTCCGGACCAGAGAATTACTGCAAGTATCCCCGCAAGAATTAGTAAAAGTGAAGATGTTATAGTTGTAATGTTTGCCCTTTTGGCAATCTGAGGATGTGAAATCTCTCTCACATCGTTTGTTGTGATATTATCTGTGTTCATATTATAGTCTTGAAAAATTAATAAACTGGAAGAAGTTTTTCAAAGACCTGAACCTAAATTATAATCTCCCTGATTGCAAAAACGAAATACCTTTTGAGTGGCTCGAGAGAAGCAGATCTGGCCTCTCCGGAAATTACCATTGCCATTCTGTAAATGTTTTCTATATCTCTTTGCCTGATGAGAGAAGAGCCTGATAATCTCGAAAGCATTTGACCTCCGTTTCCTTTTGCCGCAGGTGCAGTCTGTGGGGTCTCCGTGATTGCTGGCACTGTGGCAGGAGCAGATGAGAGCATAGCCCCCTGATTCTGATAAGAGGCTGTAAATGCAAATTGCTCATCTGGAGAGATGCATTCTCTTTCGCTCACCCTAAATGGTGAAGAGAGAGAAATCAGAATTGCAAAAACAATAATCAGATAGCTCTTATTCATAATTAAGTGCAAAGATAGCCACTCTTTTTGTAAATTTGAGCATTAACCTAAATGATGATTATGACAAACAGTTTCAACCCCTGGCATTGTGTTTCGCCCGGAGACAAACTTCCAAATATTGTAAACGGAGTAATAGAAATCCCAAAGGGGAGCAGAGCCAAATACGAACTTGACAAAGAGAGCGGGCTCTTAAGACTTGACAGGGTTCTCTATACTTCTGTATACTACCCCGCAAACTATGGATTCATTCCACAAACCTATTGTGGTGATAAAGATCCGCTTGACATCCTGATTCTATCTCAGATAGAGGTGGTTCCGCTTACAATTGTACCGGCCAAGGTAATAGGAGTTATGAGGATGCTTGATGGTGGTGAGGCCGATGATAAAATCATTGCCGTTGCCGCCGGAGACCCAAGCGTAAGCCACTTCAACGATATCTCAGAATTGCCAAACCACTCCATATCTGAGATGTTCAGCTTTTTTGAAGATTACAAAAAGCTTGAAAACAAAACCGTGGTAGTTGAGAAATTCCTCGACAAACGCACTGCCATTAAGATTCTTAACGAGGCATTTGATCTCTACAACAAGTTGTTTAAAGACTCTTGCCCCTGCCGCGTCTGAACGCGATACCCTCAAATAATCCGCCTATTGCCAGAAGCACCAGCAAAATTGATGATGCAATCCTGGAGTAAGTTGCCCCTTTATAGTATGAGTCCGGCCTGAACTCCATCTCAATAACCTTGCTTCCTGCCGGAACCTTTAAGGCTCTCAGGGTGTAGTTTGCCCTGAATATCTCTGCAGGTTTACCGTCTATAGTTGCAATCCATCCCGCTGGATACCACACCTCGCTAAACACGGCAACCCTGTCAGAGGTTGTTTCACATTGGTATGTTAGTTTGTTGGGAGAGTAGTTTGTAAGTTTTATTACATCCTCAAATGCAGGAGCATCAGCTGTTGTTATCTCGCCTGCAAAAGATCTGAACTCTTCAGAAACTACTGCTGTATTTGAGAGATTAACATCAGAAATTGTATTTATCTCATCCAGGTTGTTTGCAACCCATGCTATTGAATCTACAAACCAGCAATTACCCATAGCTCTGTTATTAAGCAGAGGTGGATTCTGAGCCCCAATAACGATATATTTGGAATTTAACATATTCAGCACAGGTGTCTCTGTGTTATCCACCATAATCTGAGCCTCTTCCAGGGTCTTCACAGATGATAGCGAAGAGGCTATCTTCTGCATCTCAGGCATAATGTGGTAATCTATCATATCCTGATAGCGCTGAAGTTTTGCAGGACTGTAACCTCCAATTGTTTTGTGGTGGTAGCTTATATGTGAATCGTTAAATGTGTTGATGCTTATATCCAGAACTCTGTAATTTGGATCCTTGTCTTCAAGTATAATATTATCAACAGGCCTGAGGGCATACTGCTGCTCAAATTCTCGGTTTTTGATAAAGTGAGAGTCATTCAGGTATCTCTTTCCGGCTCCCCACATATCTGCCAGAACTAAAATGCCTATTCCTCCGTATACCAGATACTTGAGCTTAGCGGGTGATAGCACCCTATTTTTGGATGATGCCTCTCTTCTGCCAAAGGCAAACCACAAAACAGCAGCTGCAGCAAGAATATAGAGAACAGACCTAAAGGCATCTGCCGATAAAAGTGATGCCCTGTCCTCTGCCAGCGTTGCCCTTATCTGTTCAGGTAAATTTGCATCTGCCGGAGAGGTGAATGAGCCGGCAACTGAGGGGAATATCATTGCTAAAAGTGCAAATCCGGCTGTAAGTACAAGAGCCGATATCATCCCGGTTTTAAATTTCTTCGCAGAAAACTCACTCTTCATGAGTTTTTCAATAACAAGCACTCCCATTAGCGGTACCAGTATCTGAAGAATTACAAGCACCATTGAAACCGTACGAAACTTGTTATACATTGGAATATACTTGAAAAAGAACTCAGTAAGTGGAAGGAAATTTGACCCCCAGGAGAGCAACACAGCCAGAAGTGTCACTCCAAGAGCCCACCACTTAACAGCCCCTCCAATTAAAAATAGGGCTAAAATAAAGAGGAATACCATTATTGCACCAAGATACATAGGTCCTGCAGTAAATGGCTGAGGCCCCCAGTAGAGAGGCATTTGTTTGATAATTTGGTCTGCACCCTGATATCCTCCACCTTTAAGGGCCTTATAGGTTGCCGATTCTCTGTCAAGTTCTCCTGCGGATGAGCCTCCGTTGAAATTTGGAATGAAGAGGTTAGGTGTCTCCTCCGGACTGTATGACCAGCTGGTTGCATAGCCTATATCAAGCCCCTCCTGCTGTTTCCCCTGCTCTTTTGCCAGCTCAGAGCCTCCCCTCATAGTGTACTTTGAGTACTCATATGTAGGCCAGAGATGGTTAATATTGCTAGCGATGCCCAATCCGCCAAGCAGAAGCAAAAGGCCGGAGACCTTTAAAAACTTTAGAATTTTCTTCTCAGCGATATGGTTGTATAACTCTGCAAAGCCGTACCCCAAAACAATTATCGCAAGATAGTATGTAATCTGAGGGTGGTTTGCCTTAATTTGGAAACTTAGCGCAAATGCAAAAAGGATTGCTCCTAAAAATCCCTTTTTCCTGTATGCATAAACTACAGCCGCAAGGACCCAGGGCATAAATGCTATCGCCACCATCTTTGAGTTATGCCCCACCTGAATTATCTGCATATTATAGCTGGCAAAAGAGATTGCTACAGCTCCCACAATTGAGAGCCAGGGGTTAACTCCAAAGGCAAGGAAGAGGAGAAATGCACCAACCATGCTAATCAGCAGATAGCTAGGCGGTCTCTGGCCGGTAAGTTTATGAATTGCATTGTAGAAGATGTCAAGGAAGTCCCCGTCATACTTTAGGGAGATTGTTGTTGCCGGCATCCCTGAGAACATTGAGTTTGTCCAGAGGGCCGGATCCTGATCCGGGTGAGACTCGTTGTATGTAATAATCTCATTGGCCATCCCTCTCCAGGAGGCAATGTCGCTCTGATTTACCACCTTCCCGGAGAAGACCTGCGGGGTAAACATATATGCAAGCACATAAAACAGTGCAACTGCAGCCACATAGGGCAACCATATTTTCAGATTTTTCATATCTATTTTATCTTACAATCTCATCAAGCAGAAGAGCCAGCCTTTTCGTAAGCTCCCTTCTGGAATATATATCAATATTTCCGTCTGCAGGCGGTACCCCACCCGCAAGGTATTCGGCATACCTATCCTCAAGCCATCTTCTGCAGCCTCTCTCATCATCATAGTCAAACATTGCTCCTCCCTCACTCTCACCCAGGGCTATATCCATGTCTCCCCCCTTGGGACCAAAACCAAGTATCGGCCTTCTGGCTGCAAGATACTCAAAGAATTTTCCGGTGAGTATTCCCCTACTCTCCGGCTCCATCCCTCCGGAGAGGAGAAGTAGCTGAGACGCCATCTGAAGCTCTGTTACCTTGTCGTGAGACATATAGTCAATCCTCTCAAGATAGGGATCGAGGCCTGCTTCCTCAATTGATTTGAGTATTGTCCCGTCTGTATGCCCAACCAATCTTATTTTTAAGGCCGATGCAAATCCGGGGTCGTGTTTAGCCCACTTTGAAAGAACTCCCCACAACACTTCAGGATTCTGACTCTTAACAAAGAGACCTGTGTATGTAATTGAGAACTCTTTGTCCAGTGATGGCGCCTTCTGTTGAAAGTCAGCAGGGTCAAAACCATTTGTTATTACCGGGACTGCTCCCCCTCCCCTGACACTCTCAAGCTCCCCGGCAATTGTATTTGTTACCGTAAGCACAACATCGGCACCCTTTACAACCCCTCTCTCAAGCAAAGTGTGAAGAGCCTTTACCAGTGCCGAGTATTTCATATACTTAAATGTGAACATCTTTGTCCATGGGTCCCTGAAGTCTGCCAGCCACGGAATATTAAGTGACTTTGCCACCCCCTTTGCAATAAGATGCATTGAGTGTGGCGGACCGGTGCTTACAATTGCATCAACCGGATTCTCCCTGAGCCACCTTTTGAGGAACCTTTTTGAAGGGGCTATCCAGAGACATTTTGGGTCCGGTATGAAGAGGTTGCTTCTGATGAATAGAGATGTGCCTCCGCCGGTATTTATAAATCCGGGCTTAATGTCGCCCTTTTTCTTCCCGGTAAGGGCTCTGTATATAGAATAGGGCTCCAGAATATCTCTTCTGATTACCTGGACTCCCTCTGGAATCTCTGAAGAAAGAGAGTTATCCACAGCCATCATTTCCGGATTGGCCGGTGTGTATATTATGGGCTCCCAGCCAAAATCCCTCAGGTATTTTGTGAACTTAAGCCACCTCTGCACACCCGACCCTCCGGACGGGGGCCAGTAATAGGTGATTATTAAAACCCTCTTCATATTGGTTTTCAGAAACTACTCTTTAATAAAAATATTATACAGTGCCCTCGCAACATCTGTCTGAATATTCACAAAACCTCCCTCGTAAACAGGGTTGCATCCGTTTGTAATGAGTACTATCCCAAATTTCTTCTCAGGCTCAAAAAACATTGCACTGTAAAGTCCGTAAGCAGATCCAGTATGACCCACCATTATCTCTCCCGGGATAAAGTTCTTGCTCTGTCTGAGTGCGAGGCCGTAGGTTTCACCTTCACCAGTCTCAACCACAGGGCTCTGCATAAGGCGAGAAGTCTCTTCTAATATAATTTTTCCACCATTCTGCAATGCTCCGTAGTTCATGTGCATAATCATATATTTTGCAAGGTCTGTTGCCGATATCTTCATTCCGCCGGTAGGGCTGAAGAGCGGAGTGCTGTAACCCATCACATATCCACTATCCAGCTGTTTCGCGCGGCTTACATATGCTGCAGGCTGCGGTGCCGGAACAGAATCATAAAGAGAAACATACTTTGTTCTGTCAAGTGAGTCCGGATTGAAAGATGCATAAAGAGCCAGCGGTTCAAGAACTGTATGGCGTATAAACTGGTCAAACCTCTCCCCTGCCAGCTTTTCTGATATTGCCCCCAGAGTGTTGAAGCCAAGATTGCAATACTCATATTGTGTTCCGGGTTCGTATGGGTTGTAACTCTTTGCAAACTCTTTATTCTTTTCAGGGTTGATTACATCAAGATTGAAATAGCCCTGACTATCATTAAGAGATGATGTGTGTGAGAGCAGCATCTTAACAGTTATAACCACATCCGGAAAAGCGGGATTTCTAACAGGGAACCCTGTAAGTTCGCTTACATCCTGATCCAGATTAATAAGACCCTTCTCCATTAGTGTAAGGAGAGCTGTTGTTGTGAATGATTTTGATATTGATGCAATACGGAAAACATCCCCCTCTGCAAGGAGAGTGCTATCCTCTAAGCTTTTATAACCAAATGACTGTGTGTAGATTATCTCACCCCCCTTTACTACGGCAACGGCAAGTCCCACTGCAGAGTTTTTCTCCATTACCCTGGTCATCTCCTCTTGTGCCATCTCCTCCTTTGAGGGCGAGCAATTTGTTGTGGTCAGAACCATCACACAGATGGCTGCCATAAGTGCGGTAAATCGTAAGATTTTCATAGTCGGTATTAATTGTTTGATAATGTACAAAGATAGAGTTTTGAAGCAAAATATATCTATTTTTGTAGGAATGAAGGGCGACAAGAATATAGTGGAAACTCCTTTGATGAAGCAGTATCTCTCCATAAAGGCGAAATACCCTGATGCTATTTTGCTGTTTCGTGTGGGAGACTTCTACGAGACATTCGGCGAGGATGCAATTACAGCCTCTGCCGTGCTTGGAATTGTCCTTACAAAAAGGGGTAACGGATCTGCTCAGTTTATTGAACTGGCAGGCTTCCCGCACCACTCCATTGACAGTTATCTGCCCAAGCTGGTCAGGGCCGGATATAAAGTTGCTGTCTGTGACCAGCTGGAAGATCCAAAACTCACAAAGAAGATTGTTAAAAGAGGAATTACTGAGCTTGTAACTCCCGGTGTAGCCTATAATGAACAACTGCTTAGCCAGAAGGAGAACAACTATCTGGCTGCTCTCCATTTTGAAAAGGAGAGAGCAGGGATAGCCTTTCTGGATATATCCACTGGTTCATTCAGGGTAGCTCAGGGCTCCCTTGATTATATAGAGCTTCTGCTTGCAAGCTTTGCCCCAAAGGAGGTACTGCTGCAGAAAGGGTATAAAAAAGGATTTGAGGAGAGATTCGGAAGAGATATTTATATCACTCCTATGGATGAGTGGGCCTTTGTTCAGGATGCTGCCCGCGAAAAACTTCTTGAACAGCTTCAGGTTAAAAGTCTTAAGGGTTTTGGAATTGAGGAGCTTCCCCTTGCTGCAACCGCTGCAGGAAGCATACTCTTTTATCTTGATATTACAAGACACAGCTCCCTGGGCCATCTATGCTCTATCTCCCGCATTGATGAGGAGGAGCATGTATGGATTGACAAATTCACATTCAGAAATCTTGAGATTTTTGGGAGTCAGGCAGAGGGTGGAGCCTCTCTTGTATCTGTTGTTGACAAAAGCTCCTCCCCCATGGGAGCGCGGCTCCTGAGGAACTGGCTTGCTATGCCTGTTAAGAGTCTTAATGAGCTTAACAGCAGACACAATATTGTTGAACTTTTATATAAAGATGATACACGCCGCGCACCTCTGCGCAATATCCTCTCTGAAATAGGTGATCTTGAACGCGTCGCCTCCAAAGCTGCGGCCGGCAAAATCTCTCCGCGCGAAGCTATCCAGCTTAAAAGAGGACTGGAGCAGATGGAGCCCGTTAAAGATATCTGCAGAGAGATTGCAGCAGAGTCAATACTCCCCTTTGCTTCTGAATTAACACTTCTGTCGGAAGGGCTGGATGAGTGTTCGGCCTTAAAAGATAGGCTGGAGAGGGAGTTGCTTCCGGATCCTGCCGGGCAATTTGGAAAGGGTGATATTATTGCAGCCGGGGTAAACAGAGAACTTGACGAACTCAGACACATTGCAAGACACGGAAAAGAGTACCTTAATCAACTACAGGAGAGGGAGACAGAGCGGACAGGAATCTCTTCTCTTAAGGTTAGCTATAATAATGTCTTTGGTTACTACTTAGAGGTTAGAAATACACATAAGGATAAGGTTCCGCCGGAGTGGATCCGCAAACAGACACTGGTTAATGCAGAGAGATACATAACTCAGGAGCTTAAGGAATACGAAGAGAAGATACTTGGCGCAGAGGAGAAGATGCTCTCTATAGAACAGGCTATTTTTGCCAATCTTATCATTTCCATCCAAAATAACATTCCGGTAATACAGAAAAATTCTGCAATTCTGGCAAAGATTGATTTACTTGCTGGTTTTGCGGAAGTTGCAAAGACAAATAAATATAACAGACCAAATGTTACCGAGGGTAACTCTATAGTTATAAAAGCTGGCAGGCATCCGGTAATTGAAAAATTACTGCCGGCAGGAGAGGAGTATATTGCCAATGATTTGGAATTAGACTCAGATAACCAGCAGATTATAATATTAACCGGACCAAATATGGCCGGTAAGAGTGCACTTTTAAGGCAAACGGCCCTGATTGTCCTTCTGGCTCAGGCGGGAAGCTTTGTTCCGGCAGATGCTGCAGAGATTGGAATGGTTGATAAAATATTCACAAGAGTGGGTGCTTCTGATAATATATCACGAGGAGAGAGTACCTTTATGGTGGAGATGCTTGAAACGGCAACAATCCTGCACAATCTTTCAGAGAGATCCCTCGTGCTGCTTGATGAGATAGGAAGAGGGACAAGCACATACGATGGAATGTCCATAGCATGGTCAATTGTTGAGTATCTTCACGAGCATCCTCGTTTTAGAGCTAAAACGCTGTTTGCAACACACTACCACGAACTCAACGACCTTGAACAGACATTCTCCAGGGTAAAAAATTTCCACATCTCTGTTAAAGAGGTTGATAAAAGGGTAATATTCCTTAGAAAGCTTGTACCGGGAGGAGTTGCCCATAGCTTTGGTATCCATGTGGCCAGAATGGCGGGAATGCCTGCAGATG
This sequence comes from Bacteroidales bacterium MB20-C3-3, assembly GCA_035609245.1. Classification (NCBI taxonomy): domain Bacteria; kingdom Pseudomonadati; phylum Bacteroidota; class Bacteroidia; order Bacteroidales; species Bacteroidales bacterium MB20-C3-3. The sequence continues at coordinate 1,473,332 of CP141202.1, forward strand.
TTGTTAGGAGGGCAGAGAGGGTTCTAAAGCAGCTTGAATCCAAAGAGGGTCCAAAAAATGGGAAGAGACGGGTAACCTTAAATGACGATGCTGTGCAACTCTCTTTTTTCCAGCTTGATGACCCGGTCCTACTCTCAATAAGAGACGAACTTAAGGACCTGGATATAAACACAATTTCTCCACTGGAGGCTTTTGACAAACTCCGGAGTATTAAAAAGAAGACAGGACTATAACAAATTGAGAATATGATAAAGATCTACAGGAGGGTCGTAATGATCTTCAAGCTTATGCTGGAGAGTATAAGTTTCGCATTTGGATCGCTGAGGGGCGATAAATTCAGGACCTTCCTTTCACTTTTTGGAGTAAGTATTGGAATTTTCTCGATTGTTACTGTATTTACGGCTATTGATGCCCTAAAAAGCAATGTAGAATCAGGGCTGAACAGCTTTGGAGGACAAACTGTCTATGTCCAGCAGTTCCCTTTTGCTCCGCCTGAGGGTGAAGAGTACAAATGGTGGGAGTATATGAACAGACCAAGACCAAAATTTGAGGAGTATCTGTTTCTTAAGTCAAATGCAAGAAATCTTGATGCTGCTGCTTATGTTGTATTTACAAACAGAACCCTTAAGTACAAGAGAGCCTCTTTCAGCAATGGTTTTATTACTGCTGCAACACCTGAGTGGGGAGAGATTGCAAATGTAGAGATTGAAAAGGGTAGATATTTTTCACACTATGAGGCAAACTCCTCAATACCTGCTGTAATTCTCGGCTATGAGGTTGCTGCCGCACTCTTCGCAAACGGAGAGGATCCGCTTGATAAAGTTATTAAAATTGGAAGTTCAAGCGCACGGGTTATCGGTGTACAGAAAAAGGCAGGTGAGAGTATAGTAAATATTTTTGATACAGATAATTCCATTCTTATAACATACAACTTTGCCGCAACAATAATGAATGTAAAAAACACAGAGGGGATGATCTGTGTGACACCATCTGCAACAGTTGAGAGGGAGGAGTTCCTTCAGGAGATGCGCCAGCTTCTCAGGGCTGCAAGAAGGTTAAAGCCAAAACAGAACGACAACTTTGCCCTTAATGAAATGACATTCTTGCTAAATCAGACTAAAGCAATATTTGGTGGTATCAATATGGCCGGGTGGATAATCGGAGGTTTTTCAATACTTATAGGTGGTTTTGGTATTGCCAACATAATGTTTGTTTCGGTAAAGGAGCGGACAAATCTTATTGGTATACAGAAGGCTCTCGGGGCTAAAAAGTATATGATCCTTACTCAGTTTCTTGCAGAGGCTGCTGTACTGGCACTAGCCGGAGGGGCAATAGGTCTTCTGCTGGTTGGGGGTGTTGTACTTGCCCTTAAGGGAAATGAATCATTCCCTATGACACTAAGTTTTTACAATATTTTCAGGGGATTAATGATTTCATCTGTTATTGGAATTGTTGCCGGTCTTCTTCCTGCCTGGACTGCGGCTAACCTGAATCCGGTTGATGCAATCAATTCAAAATAGCATTAAATATTCTGCAAATAGCTAACAAGATTGGTGTCTCGATCAATACCCAATTTCTGTCTCAGACGCTGACGAGCTTTTTTAAGAGCCTCTTCTGACTGGAATGTTATGTTTGCTATATCTTTACTGCTCATATTCAGTTTTAGAAATGCACACAGTTTTCTTTCGTTTGCAGTAAGATCCGGGAAATTACTATTAAGCTTTTCGTAAAAAGAGCTGTGTACCTTCTGGAAAAGCAGTTCAAACTCTTTCCAGTTTGAGCTGCGGGAAATTCTTTTAAAATCTGAAATCATAGCCAGAACAACCCTTTTTCCCTCCGGTGTTATTGTATCTATAATTGATTCGAGCATTCTTACTCTCTCTGCATTTCGTTCCGAATTCTGAATTAGTTTAAGTGATGCGGCAGTCAGAGATCTCTGATTATCCTCAAGTTCCCTATTAATCCTTTCAATCTCCTGTTCAAGCAGCCTTTTTTTCTCCGTCTCCATTCTGCGGAGAGCTTCGTTTGCCTGTTTGTTAAAACGGTATAGACGGAGTATGTATAATGCAAGCAGCGACACAAGGATAAAACTTACAGAAAGAGTTAAGATAATTGCATACTGCTGTTTTCTTTTAGCTGACTGAACCTCATCCTTTTTACTCTGCTCTAAGGCTATCGCCTGCCTCTCTTTTTCAAATCTGTAAGTGTACTCCAGCTCTGTAATTTTCCTGACATTGTTTTCGTTAAATATCTTATCACTCAACTCCTTATATAGTTGATTGTGGATATACGCACCTTTAAAGTTGTTTGTTTTCGCATAAATCTCTGCAAGCAGATAATGTGAATCTTTTTCAGTCTCAATAATTTTAAGATTTTTTGCTATTTCAAGACTGCTTCTTGCATAGTCGAGGGCGCGGGAAAACTCCTTTTGATCATAATATATTATAGCAATCTGTAACTTTGCTAAGCTTTCAGATGACTTCATTCCATTCTCCTCTGATAAGCTTAGTGCCTCCTGATAAATCTCAAGAGCCTTTTGCTTTTCTGACTGTTTATAATAAAACAGCCCTGTGTTAAAGAGGATGTTAATCTGAAGAGAGAGAACTTTCAAATCCTTACTAATAGCGAGCGCTTTCCTGAGGTACTCCATTGCTTGCTCATTATTAGTTTGAATATAGATAAGCCCGATATTGAGCAATCCGCCTGCCAGGGCATGTTTATCTCCGGCTTTCCCGGCAATTTCTATTACTTTTTGGTTGTATTCAAGTGCCTTTTCGTAGTTCTTCTGGGTAAAATATATACTGCCTATACTAACAAGACTTTTGGATACAGCTTTAATCTCCTGCATCTCTTCGCGAATTTTTAATCCGTTATGCAAACACTCAAGAGCAAAAGGGTAGTTACCCTGTGTTGTATATATATTACCCATAGAGTTATAGCATATAGCTGCTCCGTTTTTATCTCCGGCTTTCAGCAGAGCTTGCAGGGCTTCTTTATAACCACCTAAAGCCATCTCAACCCTGCCCATGCGGTTATAAGCCTGTGAAATATTAATAAGATATTTACCAAGCTCTTGAAAATCATTAAGCTCTTTTGCAATATCAATAGCTTTCTGAAAGAATATAATTGCGATAGAGTCCCGGCCGGTTACTCCGAAAACAGTCCCAACAGCATTTGTATATTTGCCTGACCCCTGCTTATTATTAATCTTCTCAGCTATCGCCAGCGCACTTTCAAAAAGGGTAAGCGAGCCATTAGGATCAATTTCCATACTCGCCATTCCCTGTAACCATAAACTCTCTGCCCTCCCTTTTTCAAACCCCAGCTCTTTTGCAAGTTTAAAGCTCTCTTTTGCATATAACCTTGTCTTCTCTTTGTTGCTGAAATATGCTTCGTAGGCAACTTCGTTAAGAATATTAACCCTTGTAGTATCCCTGGTTTTATGATTATTAAGCCGGTTTTCTAGACTATCAATTTTTGCTGTACGACCAGTTACAGTGAGTGTGAACAAAACGAGATAAACAACCAAAAGGTTGACGATACGAAAGATTCTTAATAGCATCTGATTATGGGTAAAAAGGAAAAAGCAGGCAATTATACTAAAAATTTTCTGCTTGTCCACTTTTTGTCCCCCTGCTTTTAGTTAATAAACTTGAGGCAGAGCATATCTTTGCCTCAAGTTTTACTCACAAAAAAATCAAATATTACAACAATGAAGAAAGTAACTTTAGTTCTGTCAGTTCTTACACTCCTTTTTGCTACCGGTGCAATGGCACAAAACAATCCGGCTCTGTTCGGAAACAACAGCAAGCACATCAGAGCAGGTATCGGTCTTAACTCATACGGAATTCCTATAGAGGTATCCTATGATCAAGGCTTCAAACAGAATCTTTTTGGTGTGAATAAACTGAATCTTGGCCTTGGAGGCTATCTGGGATACTATGGACACAATGAAAAAATCGGTTATATACCAAGTTCAGGTGACTATGGATATAAATATTCACATATCGTTATAGGTGCCAGAGGTCTGTTTCACTACCCTTTCATTCCAAAAATTGACACCTATGCAGGGATTATGCTTGGATACAACATCGCCAGCTCAAGATACTACGGTGCGGGAATAGATCCGGGTAATGCGGCAGCAGGCGGACTGGCCTTTGGTGGTGTAGTTGGAGCTCGTTACCAGTTTAACTCCAAATGGGGTGTGTATGCAGAGGCAGGTTATTCAATATCTTATTTAAGCTTTGGAGTTGTATACAGTCTGTAATTTCAGGTCAATAATCTTTTTTATAGTGCTGATGCTTTCTTCTGCTTACAGATCTGAGGCCCAAAGCACTCCTTTTGAAGTTAAATCAACAGGCTACACTATTTTGGTAAATAGTAAGCCTGTTGATTTTAATTTATATAATATTCACAATTCACAATATTGTCTGATTGAAGATCTGGCAAGGGCAATGCCGGGCATCTTTGATGTAGAGGTTAAAACAGCAAGAAACCGGGACGAGACACAGTATCTTCAGTTTTGGATTACTTCCGGAAAGAGGCAAGGCGGAACAACACTTGTCTCACGGGGAAAAAGCTATCGAGCACAAAGTGTTTACGCCCATCTTTATTATAATGGTCAGAGAGCCCCTTCTACACCCTATATAATAAACAATGGATATTATTTTAAACTGGCAGATCTTTTAAGGCTACTTGACATTGAACTTATTATCAACAATACAAAGCAAATAATAGAAATAAACACAGGTAATCCATATATTCTCCCTGCTCCCAAAATTCCACAGCCAAGTCCGGCTCCTAAAAAATGGACAAGAATTCCTGCAAATGTTGGTGTGGCAATTTCTCAGTTAAATGGTTACTTTGATGTAAACAGCTCAACGCTCCTGTTTAATCACACTGTTGAAGATCATTTATCTGCAAATGCTCTTGTCCTCGTAAATATCCCAACAGGCAGGAGAATTGAGCTCCCGTTTGATGAAAAAGAGAACTCATTCGGAGGTATATTCAGAGGATTTTCCGAGGGTTGGGTGCAAGTTATAGCAAGGGTTGGAGAGGAGAGACTTTTTACCTATGTCAATGCCTGCGGAGAGGTAATAAACCCAAAAATGCTCTTCACAACAGCAAGAGCATTTGAGAATGGATTTGCATTTGTTACCTACAAAGAAAACGGAGCAGATTACTCAGGAGTAATTAATCATAACGGGGAGCTGGTTGTTGCTGTTGCCGGGAAATATGAGAATGCTCAATTCGGGAATGGATTTTTTGGCTTCCAAACTACCCTTTTTGGGATTGATGGCAAAAGGATTAATCTTTCACAAGAGAGGGCGCGCGAACTTGAGAGTCCGGGATACAAACGCTCTGAGGCAGAGAATTTTGAACATCATCGTAAAGAGTATGACAGAAGCCGGTACTGTGGATATAATCGGTTTTTAGTTGAGAAAAACGGAAAAACAAAAGTTGTTGATAGTAAAAATAAAACAGTTTTTGAATCCGATTCCGGAATGGATTTTATAAGCCCTCTTTTTGCCTGGGGAAGGCTGTTTTTCAGATCAAAGGGAGTAGTTGATCATAACGGAAAACGAATCCTTGATAACAAGTATGATGTTATTGAACCTGTTGACGGGGAGGCATTTTTAACAATTATTGATAATAAGGAGCAAAACCTGATTGGAATTGATGGTAAGGTGTTGGCAACCAGCTCAAATCCCTCTCTTTGGGCTCTTTGTAACTCCGTTTTAATCACTAATAAAGTATACCATTTCAAATCAGAAATTCAGCCGGGGGATGTTGTTATGATATACTCAAACATGGACCTTACAAAGACCATAGCCACAAGCAAGCTGAAAAGTCTGGTTGAAAGCCGGCCTTCCACACAGCGCTGGCTCAGGCCTACCCATACCGAGGCACAGAGGATAGTGAAGAGCCCGGAAGGGAATGCATTGCAGGTAATAGCCCTTGAGGCTCTATACAAAAATTGGTTTAGTTCTGAAAAAGAGACTGAATGATTAAAAAAATATTTATACTTCTGGTCCTGTTAACGGGGATTTCACGGCTGGCATTAACGCAAAACAGCCATGCAATTTCAAAACCGGCTTATGTATATGTAAACGGAGTACAAAATCATGTTGAAGCCTTTATTCTGAATGGTGAAATCTTTTACAAAATTCAGGATATTGCTGCTCTTTTTACAGATCTTATTCCCCGGTTTTCATATAAAGCAGAGGCTGGGCAGATTGAGATATTCAGGAATATAAATCACACACCTGACGGAAGTGAACTGTTTGCATCCAGACCGGGAAAATACGCTGCTGCAATTTATGCATCTGCCGTTATTGACGGAGGAAAGAGCATAAAGGCCGATGTATTTATTATCAGAGAGAACTACTGCCTCTCAGAATCTGATCTGGCAAGATTGCTTAATGTGGGAAGAAAGCCACTCCCCCATTCCGGGTACGCAGGAGTAGAATTTGCCACAAACTTTGTATACTCACCTTCAATAGGGGATATGAAAATAAAAGAGCCGGAGGAGGTGGGCAATATATCATTCAACCTTGGCCGCTGGGGAATCGGCCTTGAATACAAAGGGTATATATTTTTCATTCACAAAAATGCCATTTTCAGAATCAAGAGTGATGGTACAGGCCTTAAGGAGTTTAAAGTCAAGGCTGCCCACTCACTTAACGGCTACAGGGAGAGAATCTACTTTTATGCATATGGCTATACAGTTAAGTCTGTAAATCTTGACGGAGAAGATTTGAGAACGGAAATATGCCCATTGTATGCAATGAATATGGGATTAGAGAGCCAGGAACCTCACTCCATAACCTATTTTGGAGATATGGTAATGGTAAAGTACAATAACAAACTTCAAAACGGACAATGGACAGATGAGATAAGGTGGTATGCAACCTCAGGCCGCTCAGAAGGTGTTATCTACAGGATAAACAGTGAAAAAAGGGTCATTGGAGACTTTTTTCTCGACAAGAACTATGTCTACTTTAGTGTCAACTGGGCAAACAGAAAGGATATCAACAAGCCCGGAAATCTCAGTGAAAAGGAGTCACTTGTGGAGAGAAATATCTCTCAGGTTTTCAAAGCAGGAGATAAAATGTATTTCAAAGGCAGTGATGACAATCTGATGTACTCAATGCCACTGGGTAGCAAATCCGGTATTAAGAGAGTCTCCGGAGTCACCGTAAACCGCTTCTTTGTAAAGGGCAATATAGTTATCTTTCAGAAGCAGGAAGGCCTTTACACAATGAATCTCAATGGTTCAGGAGAGAAAACTCTTATTTCAAAAGGGGTCAGAAATTTTAATGTTGCAGGAGATTGGATTATCTTCAGCGAAAGAGAGAATACAAGCTTAGGGGCAAGGGTGGGGCTGATAAGTATTGATGGCTCAAAAACTGTAAAATTGCCTTAATTATTATAGATAAGCTTGGTTAGTTCAATAAACTCCTCAACGCTTAACTGTTCCGGGCGCATCCCAAACAGATAACTTTCAGGAGGAGTTCTCCCCTCCAGAAGCTGTTTTACAGAGTTTCTGACTGCTTTGCGTCTCTGGTTGAACGAGGCTTTTACAACCTTTTTAAATAGTTTCTCATCGCAACCAAGTATTTCACGGGAGTTTCTCTTTAGTGAAATTACTGCAGATTTAACCTTTGGGGGGGGGATAAAGCTACCGGGTTCCACTGTAAAGAGGTAGTCAATATCATACCACGCCTGGAGCAAAACCGAGAGAATCCCGTAACTTTTGTTCCCCGGAGGAGATGCAAGCCTCTCTGCAACCTCTTTCTGAAGCATGCATACAATTTGAGGGACCTGCTCCCTGTAATCAAGCAGTTTAAAGAAAATCTGTGAAGATATATTGTAAGGAAAATTCCCAATCACAGAAAAGCTACCCTTAAAAATTTCTCCAAGATCCATATTGAGGAAATCACCCTCAAGCAGATTTTCACCCATCTGAGGATAATTTTTCTTCAAATACTCTATTGACTCTCTGTCAATCTCTGATGCTCTGAATGTTATATTCCCCAGATTTACAAGATGCTGAGTAAGAACCCCTGTTCCTGGTCCAATCTCCAGCACATCTGCAGATAGGTTTAGATCAAGTGACTCTACAATCCTCTCAGCAATTTTCTGATCCTTCAGAAAGTGCTGCCCCAGTGATTTTTTTGCCTTTACATACATATTGCAAAGGTAGTAAAATAATAAGGCCCCTGCTCTTTACCAGCTTCGTGTTATTCTAAGCACAACCGGCAGGTGATCACTAATACCTCCGTTATATCTTGGGCCGATAAAACTCCTTTTAGGTTTAACGCCCAGAAAAGCTCTGTCCTTTTCAAGAAGATGGGGATGAGAATAGATAAATGATGAGGTATCTGTACAGAAAACCGGTTCTAAGTTGTTCACCATATTTGCTGAGACCATAAAATGGTCAATTGTCTCCCATTTTCCGTTGTACTTTATTGTTCCAGGGGCTCCTCTTTTTACAGGAGAGAGAATATTAAGAGGTCGTACCATTGGAGATACTAAATCAGCCTCTTCATTAAGATCCCCCATAGCAATAATATTTGCTGATTGATTGATCGCAAGTATTGAGTCAACCTCCCCGGTAAAAGCGGCAGCGGCAGCCTCTCTCAGAGGAGTGGATGCTCTCACTCCTCCCCATTTGGATGGCCAGTGCATAACAAAGAGGTGGAGTGTATCCAGATGGTCAAGAACCCCCTTTACATAAAGAATGCTTCTGGTTCTCAAAAGCTCCCCTTCATTATTAATGACTGGCTTAAACTTTCTGTACAGAACCTTGAATCTCTCTTTTTTGTAGAAAAGAGCAACATCAATTCCTCTGTGGTCAGGCGATTCGGCGTGAACAATTCCGTACTCTCCCCTGGCTAGAGCGGTAACATTTACCAGACGCCAGGCTACCTGGAAATTTTCTATCTCTGAAACCCCTATGATTACCGGCAAATTACCCTCTGATGCTATAAAAATGTGTTTGGCGACTCTGTTAACTTTTTCGTAAAAACGGACAGAGGATGTAAATAGATTTTCAAGGTTCCAGAATATCATAATGCAATCCTCTCCCGTACGGAACAGAACAGAAATAAGCAAAGACAGAAGTATGGTTTTCATGTTTCAAATTTATTAATCGTTGTTCAATCATAATGTTTTGCAGTTTATATATATCTGATTATGAATAAGAATCCCTCCATTTTAGAAATAATGGTATTTTTTGTCTAATTTCGCAGCCTCAAATAATTAAAATAGAATTTTATGGCATTGAAATGCGGAATAGTGGGACTGCCCAATGTGGGAAAATCTACACTTTTCAATTGTATAAGCTCAGGAAAGGCACAATCTGCCAATTTTCCATTCTGTACAATTGAACCAAACATAGGCTCCACAATTGTTCCGGATGAGAGACTCCAGGTGCTGGAAAAACTTGTTAAACCAAACAGAGTTGTTCCTGCAACAGTTGAGATAGTTGATATTGCAGGCCTTGTCAAAGGGGCCAGCAAAGGAGAGGGGCTTGGTAATCAGTTTCTTGCAAACATCAGAGAGACCGATGCAATTATACATGTTCTAAGGTGCTTTGATGATCCAAATATTGTACATGTTGACGGCAATATTAACCCTGTAAGAGATAAAGAGATTATTGACACAGAGCTTCAGATTAAAGACCTTGACACTGTTGAAAACAGAATTGGCAAAGTTCAGAAGCAGGCTCAGACAGGTGGAGATAAAAATGCCAAAAGGATGTATGATATTCTGGTTAAATTCAGGGAGGCTTTAATGCAGGGAAAATCGGCCAGAACTGTAGTTTTTGAAAACGCTGAGGATGAGAAAATGGCAAAAGAGCTCTTCCTTCTGACCAATAAACCTGTTCTGTATGTCTGCAATGTTGACGAAGGTGCCGCAAAAACCGGAAACAACTATGTAGAGATGGTAAAGGAGGCAATAAAGGATGAAGATGCCCAGATGCTTGTTGTTGCAGCCAAAATTGAATCTGAGATTGCAGAACTTGAGAGTTTTGAGGAGAGGGAAATGTTCCTTACAGAGCTTGGCCTGGACTCTTCCGGTGTGGCCCGGCTTATCAGAACGGCCTATGCTCTTCTTAATTTACAGACATATTTTACCGCCGGAGTACAGGAGGTAAGAGCATGGACCTTCCCAAAAGGGGCAAAGGCTCCCCAGGCAGCAGGAGTTATCCATACAGACTTTGAAAAAGGCTTTATACGGGCCGAGGTTATCAAGTATGAGGACTATGTAAAATACGGCTCTGAAAACGCCTGTAAAGAGGCAGGAAAGATGGGTGTAGAGGGCAAGGAGTACATTGTCCAGGACGGAGACATAATGCACTTCAGATTTAATGTGTAGAAACAATATACAATAATCATAAAAGAGAGGCTGCCCCGGTTACAGGACAGCCTCTCTCTTGTTAATATTCGTATGTAGGTCTAGAAGAACTTAAGTCTGTTATCTTTTACCTTACCGGTTTTCTCAAATATACTCTGGAGTTGCTGCAGTTTGTATGAGAACATCTGTCCACTTCTCATTTTTGCATCCTGCTCTGTGAAGAACTCTCCCTGAACTCTTGCGTCTACATTCAATACATAGATGCCTAAGTTTCCTTTAACAGGACCTGTCAGTTTGTTTTCAGGAGCACTTGTTGCTGCTCCAATGAATACAGGGTCCATAGATTGAGCACCCATAGCGCCGAATGAAATCCCGCTCTGTTTGCTTACTGTTGTACCAAGAATCTCGGCAACAGTCTCAATACTGTTTGTTCCGGCCAACTTCTCCTTTACACTCTGGAAGAACTTCTCGTTGGTCTTCTCCATTTGAAGGACTGTCTTAATATTATCCTTGATAGCGTCAAACGGCTGGATTCCTGCCTCTCTTACTCCTGTAACAGCTACTACAAAGAAATATTTGTTGTCAATAGATATAATCTGAGAGACATCATTCTTTTTAGCTTCATAAATCCATCTGCTTATAGGTCTTGCATTTTTGTAGGTGGCTACAGTTTTTGCACCCTCTTCAATTCCTACAGCAGGAACAACTGAGAGATTCATCTCTTTAACGGCTGCCTGGAATTGCTCCATTTTGCCGTCAGCTTTAGATGCCAGTTCGTTTGCTTTTGAGTAGTAATCCTGGAATGTCTGTTTACTTGCCACAGCACTCTTCTCAAGCAGTGCAATCTGAACCTTCTTTACAGGAGCAGTCCTTTTGGAGGCCTTAACAATATGGAGACCATAGCTGGTTGCAACCTTAAGTGGTTTATTAAGAGGAGCTGTAAAGCAAGTATCAAGACCCGGAAGTTTCATAAGCTGAGTCATCCAGCCAAGTTCACCGGGAGCAACATTTGGATTTTTATCCAAAGAGTTCTCAGCAGCAAGAGTCTGGAAATCTGCACCTCCGTCAATAAGTTTGATAAGCGAATCTGCCTTAGCCATAGCTACCTCAGGAGCGCTGTTGTCAAGAAGAATATGCTCTACAAAAACTGAATCCGCAACACTCTTAATAGCATTTATTCTGGCTGCTCTGAATGTGTTACCCTCCTGGAATACAGGAAGAACAGCTGTTAAAGGAGCACTAAACGCAAAGCTGTCAAGCGCAGGAGATATAGAGGCTAGCTCTCCTTGCTTGAAGAGATAGTCGCTTAATTGTTTCTCTGAGTTTCTTGCTAGGAAAGACTTAAGATTGGTTGTAGTGGTAAACTCTTCGTAAACCTTCTCAATATCCTCTTTGGCAAGCTTGATGTCTTCTGCAGAAGGAATAACTTCAAAGACAACATAGTCAATGTCTCTGCTAGCCTTCATATCAAACTTAGCTTTGTTCTTGTTATAGTAATCCTTTATCTCTTGCTGAGAAACGGTTACAGTTGTGTCCGGCATAAAACCAAACGGTTGCATTACAAACGACACATCTGAAGTTGTGTTGTTCTCTGCAATTACCCTTTTCATCTCAACAGGGCTTGTTATAGTGCTCTTATCAAGCAGAGAGATATATTTTGTGAACATCTGGTCATTTTTGATACTTTTCTCAAGGAAACTCCAGTATGTCGCAAGATTACCTGATTCATCCTGAGGGATTGCCTTTACAAACTCAACAAGTTTGTTTCTGTCAAATGAGCCGTCCTGGCCCATGAAAGATTGCTCTCTCATAAGTACAGGTGATATTGATGTGCCCTGTGCAAGGTCAAGCAGCTCCTCCTCTCCTACTCCTATTCCGGCATTTTCTATTGATGGAATGAGAACATACTCTCCCATCAAGTCCTGCCATGCACTTTCGTTAACCATCTCCTGACCCTGTTCGTCAAGTGAAGCCTGGCCGGTAACCATCTGTTGAATCTGAGTAAAGTAGTCTATCTTTTTCTGGAACTCCTGGTAAGAGATTGCCTTGCCATTCATCTCTCCAACATCATATTTGGAGGTGAACATTGAGATAGCCGATTGCAATGTTTGTGCGTCAACTATAAAGGAAAGAAGTGCTATACCGATGATTACGGTAATGAAGACTCCCATTCTGACGCGGATCTTCTCGAGAACTGCCATTTTGTTTATTGTTAGATTAAATAGTTATTTTCTTGTAAGGCGCGAAGATAGTAATTTTTTTGTTCACCACACCTATTATAGGCCAAGGAGTTTGAGCCTCACCAGCTCCAGCCTGCTGCGTGTGGTTCTGAGTATTGTTATCTGGATATTTTCATATGTAAGAACATCTCCCTGCCTTGGAATATTCTCATTAAACCAGGTTATAAACCCTCCCAGAGTCTCATACTCTTCGCTCTCCGGAATCTCAAGTTCATACTCCCTGTTTAAATATTTTATCTCTAGCCTGGCAGAGAATATAAACTCACCCTCTCCTGTCTGTTTTTCGCGGAATTCGTCATTATCAAGCTCGTCAGAAATCTCCCCGAATATCTCCTCAATAAGATCTTCCAAAGTAACAATCCCAGCAGTCCCGCCCCATTTATCCAGAACAACAGCTATGGATCCTCTGTTTTTGGTCATAGTAGCAAGCAGATCTTTTGCTCCCATCTCTTCAGGATAGTACTCAATTTTTCTCAGTAATTCCCCTGCAGATTTTTTACCTGAAAGAAGATCTTTTGAGTGTATATAACCTGTAATCCTGTCAATATTTCCATCATAGACAGGGATTCTTGAGTAGTTTGAGTCCCTGAAAAGTGTTAGAATCTCTTCCGGTGTCGCCCCTGAGGAGATGGCCACAACCTCTGTTCTGGGTATCATGCACTCCCTCAGCAGTACATCGGGGAAGTTTATAGCATTATGAATTATTTCTGCCTCTGCCGACTCCTCTTCCTCCTCCTCAATAATCATAGAGGGGTTGTCTGCCCTTCTCAGCGAGAGCGGACTTGTGACCCTGGAGACAAAGAGAGCAAACCAGTACATATTCATCAATATCACATCCGGATACCTTGATGCAATCCATTTTGGAAGTACGGTACCGATAAGGATAATTATCAACGCAGATATTAAAATAATAACAGATACCTTAGCATAAAACGGCATATCTCCCGGCAGCCAGCCTCTAAAGGCCAGAACTGTAAAAGAGATTGTTGCCAAAGCTGTCATTACACTCCGGAAAAACTTGAAGGACCATAACAGAAGCACCTTGTTCCCGAGTAGTCTCTCTGCATGTATTGCGTAAGGCTTCTCTTGTTTAATATCAAGCTCTATCCTCAATCTGTTGCATGATGTAAGAGCCGTCTCTGTTAGTGTTGCTGTGATAAAGAGTATCAGCCCAACCAAGGCTATAATAATTGCAGTAATCATACTCCGGGTTTGATTATTGGTTTGGCCAGCAGCGGCCCTACAAAATTAACAGTATCTATATAAAGAACCTCTGTTGAGTCCTTTATTATGCTGTAACTATCAAATGGTTTAAGAATTATTGCGTTTCTTGCAAGTTCGTCAGACTCCATTCCGTACCCCTGCATATACATTGTTGGTGATTTAACCTGTACATAGCAGTGAGTAAAAATCTTCTTTTCAGTTCTGTCCCAGTAAATAGTATCGGTTTCAATTGTCTCCCCTTTGATATAGTTAGTAATAACTACATCTCCGTATGCCTCCCACTTATCCTGAGATTTCCCTTTTATATGCCTTGCTACTTTGGCTGTAATCTCTGTTTCCAGCAGTCCGTCCGGAGTAAACGCCTTTATATTCATCCCGTTTGGAAAGATATCATAGGGTGGGATTTTTTTGGAATAGCTCTCCATCAACGGAGCATAAACCCTCATTGATAATCTCCCCCCCTTAGACTGATCAAGTATCATCTCTTCAACTATTTGGGTTGGAACAGAGGAGGGATCTATAACCTCTGTAACAGGCAATTCTTCCTTGCAGGAAAAAAGAAGTGTAGCAACCACTAATGTGGCTGCTACAAATCTCATTTTGTTTTTCAGTATGTTGCCTGTGGCAGACATTTATTTACGAGTCCTTACGGTTGTATTCTCTCTCATTCCGCTGCAAGAAGCAGTATATGAATTACCATCAACAATATCGTACATAAAAGCCTCCTCCTGTAATGGGAAGTACTGGCGATATGTTGATATAAGTTTGTCCGCATCCTCAGCAAGTGAAGAATCAGCATTTTTAGCTTTTACAAAGTAGTCAACTGCTACCCACCATTTGGCTCTGGATTCAATTTCATTTCCTCCGCATTTTGATGAAGCCCATATTGAACCCATCAGCATATAAACCTTACCTGCCATTGAAGGATCCTTCTCAACAATCTGTCTTGCAGAAGAGGCTGCCATTGAAAGGTTTTCAAGTTTTGCAAGGTAGTAAGAGCCCAGTTCGTAAAGCATTTGGGCATCTTCATTTGCAGGAGATGCAGGATCGTCAATTGCCTCCTGAAGAGATTTCACTGCGTTTGCGTGGTCCTCCTTAATAGAGTATAACTTATACAGATAGTAAGCTGTGTGATATGAAGGCTCTATTCTGTGAAGTGACTCCACTGATTTAAGGAACAGTGGTTCAGAGAAACAACCACCCTCATTAAGTAGCTTGACAATACCTGAAACAAGCTCTTTGTTATTAGGATCTGCCTCATATTTAGGGGTAAACAGAGTTACTATATTCTCGCAACTGGCAACACCACTTACAGCAAAAAGATTGTCTATATCCTTCTTTGCCTGTGGAGCATCCGGATGGTTTGCCTGAATCTGTGCCTCTACCATTGGTGAAAGCTGGGAATAAAGGCTCATTACCTTTTCAGAATCAATTACCTTATTGTTAAAAAGAGCAGATGCACGCTGCATTGCAAGAACCATAATAGATGGCTCTGCACTAGCTCCAAAGGTGTTAACATTCTGCATAAGCGCATCAAAAATCAGTTTATCGTCACTACCTCTGAAATTAACAAGATCAATTACTTTATTTGTTTGTGCACCAAGAGCATATTTTGGAAAATATTCAGTTCTCAGATCATACATCAAAAGCAGAGAGTCAACAAGTTTTTCTTTAACTGCTGCATTACCCTCATTCTTTTCAATTAAAAATCTGTAAATTTTTTGCCCGTCTACATATAGAGTCTGTCTCAGACCCGGAGGGCAATATTTAAAAGCATCTCTCCATAGCGGAGCTGCTTCATTCAGGTTCCCCTGTTTCATGTAATCTGTATAGAAAGAGAGGCTCCTCACGCACTCAACACTATCTTTGCCAAACCTGCCCTGTGCCGTTAAATTTGACGAAAAGGCAAATAATGCAAAAAATAATAATACACTTAATTTCTTCATAACCGGTTAATTATATTTATTTTAAGTTTAGTCATACCTGTATTTCTGGAACCAAATATCGTAGAGACTTATGTTAAGGTTTAACATAATATATCTCTCCCTTGCCATCCCATTCTTCATAGAGCCTCTCTGACCCATGTCCAGAGATATGCCCACCGAGTTGTACCATCTGTAAACCGGCAGATTTGCTCCTATTGTAATACCAACAGAGTTAACCTGATTCCCGTTTACGGAAATGTAGGATCTGTCGTAGTAGACTCCAGCTCTGTATGTCGCTCTTCTAAGGTAGTAGCGTACATCATATCTGTTTGGAATAAACTCCCCTCCAAGCTTAACCGCCCAGCTGGTAGCAGGTTTAAATGTTACTCCCGGGGTGGAGGGCATCTCAGCATCTTTCCAGTCCTGATATGTGAAGTCCATTCCCAAAAGCCACTTATCTCTTTTCCTGTATGAAATCCCAACTCCAAGTTCAGATGGAACCTCTAATCCTGTTTCGTTTCTGAAATTGTAAAAAACGGTATCTGCCTCTCCTGTTGCCGGAATAGTAAATCCATAGCTGGCACTCTCACCCTTTAACTTACTGCCAAGCATATATGTTGCACCTATAGTGAGTGAGTTATCCTTGTCTGGCTCATAGCTGTACTGTAAGCCGGCCTTCCCGGTAAATGAGCTGATCATAAAATCAGTCCCGGTCTTTATAGTTCTGTATGAAGAGGAGTTACTGAAATTTACATTTGAGTACCTGTCCATTGTTCCAAAGAAATAGACCAGCTCTGCTCCTAAAGAGAAATTTTTCAGGAAAACCATAGAGGTTCCAAGAAAAACCTTGTTAATTCCGCCTGTTCCGTATCTTGAATAGACAACACTGCCCAGTTCGTTAATAATAGCAGGATCTGTCTCCCACTCCTGAAATTTATAACCTACCGATGAGTAGGGGGCAATCCCTAAAACCATCGCAGATTTCTTATATATTGGAAAAGAGAATACAAAATTGTGCATATTAAAGCCATTATAGGCAGAGGATGCCTCCTGAGACGCGTAGTAATTATGGTTGCTCTCAACTCCAAAGTCCAGCATAAATGCCAGTGTGTCTCTGAATGAAATGGCAGCAGGATTCAAATAATTAATGAATCTGTTATCCTTAACCCCAATTCCAATGCCGCCCATACCCTTGTTAAATGTTGTTCCCTGTTTTGAGATATTACCAACACCATAAATTGAGTATGGTGTAAAATATGTCAGTGCGTCGGTGGTCTGGGAAACCGCAGTCGCTCCGCTCAACATTGTTAGCGAAATTAAAATTGCTTTTACTGTTTTATTAAACTTTTGCATAAATTTTTGCAGTGCGGGCCAATCCCATTCTATTAAATTGTAATCAACAAATATCGGTTTTTTAAGTTTTTCTGCAAAATTATTTCAATTTTACATCCTCAATTCCTCTATTTCAAAAATCAAGCCTAAATAAATTTTTTATTTCATCTCATAAAGAAGCTTATAAGCCTTCTCTATGCTATCTACTCTTTTTATAATTACATAAAGCTTTTCATTTTGCTCTTTAAGCTCAAATCTTCTGTTTTGTCTCTGGATGAAATTCAGCAGAGATTCAAACCTGGCAGATTTGTAGTAGCCGGACATCTGATTGCTTATGAAATACCCAATAAAGAGATTGTTTTTTAAGACTATTTTCTCAAATCCCAGCTCCATTGCGAGCCATCTCAGCCTTACAGTATCTGCCAATTCTCTTGTTTGCTGAGGGGCAGGGCCAAATCTGTCCTCCATTGAAGCAAACATAGCTGCAAGTTCCTTTTCGCTCTCAACAGTGTCCATCTCTTTGTAAAGCCTTATCTTTTCTGCTGTCATTGAAACATAATCATCCGGAATAAGTATCTCAAGATCTGTGTCAATTGTACAGTCAGTAACAAATTCATCCCTGCTTTTTCCTCCGGCAATCACAGGTGTGTGCTCAAGACCTCTCTCGGCCCTTATCTCCTCAACTGCCTCTGCCAATATCCTCTGATATGTTTCAAAACCCATATCGGCAATGAATCCGCTCTGCTCGGCACCAAGCAAATTACCGGCACCTCTTATGTCAAGATCCTGCATAGCTATATTAAACCCGCTACCCAGATCAGAAAAGGCCTCAATGGCCCTCAGGCGCCTTCTCGCCTCTTCTGTAATTGCGAGAGATGATGGGACAACAAGGTAGCAAAATGCTTTTTTATTGGATCGTCCTACTCTTCCCCTTAACTGATGGAGATCGCTGAGTCCAAAATTCTGAGCCTGGTTTATTATAATTGTATTGGCATTTGGTATGTCAATTCCGTTCTCAACTATTGTTGTAGCAATTAGAACATCGTAATCTCCAAGCATAAAATCCAGAATTACCTTCTCAAGTGACGCCGGTTCCATCTGTCCATGTCCAATACATGTCTTGGCATTTGGACAAAGCCTCTTTATAATATCCTCTACTGCTTTTATATCCTCAACTCTGTTATGAACAAAAAATACCTGGCCGCCTCGCTCTATCTCAAAATTTATTGCGTCGCTGATCAGCTCCTCATCAAAGTCAATAACCTCAGTCTGTACAGGAAGCCTGTTTGGAGGAGGGGTATTGATTATTGACAGGTCTCTTGCTCCCAGAAGAGAGAACTGTAAAGTTCTAGGAATAGGTGTTGCTGTCAAAGTAAGGGTATCAATACTTGCCTTTAATTGTCTTAGTCTCTCTTTTGCTGCTACACCAAATTTCTGCTCCTCATCAATAACCAGCAGTCCCAGGTCCTTGAATTTTATCTCTTTATTGAGCAGTCTGTGGGTACCAATAATTATATCGATTTTTCCGCTCTCAATTGCTGCTGCAATCTCCTTTATGTCTTTAGCACTTTTTAGTCTGCTCAGATATTGAATATTGCATGGAAACTCCCTGAGCCTTAATGTAAATGTCTTATAATGCTGGAGGGCAAGAATAGTTGTAGGCACAAGAACAGCAACCTGTTTACTATCTGCAGCCGCCTTAAAAGCAGCCCTTATAGCCACCTCTGTTTTGCCGAATCCTACATCTCCACATATAAGCCTGTCCATAGGATAGTCACGCTCCATGTCCTCCTTTACTGACTGGGTTGCCTTAAACTGGTCAGGAGTGTCCTCGTATATAAAAGAGGCTTCAAGCTCCTGTTGCATATAGGAATCGGCAGAGAAAGCAAATCCTTTTGCCTCCCTTCTTTTTGCATATAGTTCAATCAGGTCAGCAGCAATATCTTTTGCTTTGGATTTTGCCTGACTCTTTAATTTGTTCCAGGCGCCAGTACCCAGTTTGTAAACTTTTGGAGGCTCTGAATCCTTTGATTTATAACGGGATATCCTGTGAAGAGCATGAATGGAAAGAAATATAACATCTCCATCCCTGTATATAAGTTTTACAGCCTCCTGTACTTTTCCGTTGATGTTTGTTTTTACCAGACCGCCGAACACCCCCACTCCATGCTCAATGTGAACAATATAGTCTCCTATCTGGAAAGCATTTAATTCATTAATTGTAAGTCTCTCACTCTTTTCTACAGATCTGTTGGTCTTTACTCTGTGATATCTGTCAAAAATCTGATGGTCTGTAAATATGCATATTTTAGCATTATGATCCGTAAAGCCCTCGTGAATACTTGTGTTAACGGGGACAAATCTAACATCTCTCCCTTCAAGAGATGAGAATATACTTTTAAGACGCTCTGTCTGATTTAGATTTTCGCTGAATATGGAAACAGTGTATCCCTCTTTGTTTCGCCTCTCAATTTCTGCAGCCAGAAGGTCAAAATTTTTGTTGAATGATGGCTGTGGAGAGGTGTGAAAAGTTAATAATGAGGCCGACATCTCCCTTTGGCTGGATAGTGAGAGCGGACCAAAAATAACCCTTTTCATCCCGGAGAGAAGAGCTTCATAGCTTTGGAGAGAGAGGAGCCTCTCCCGATCTCCGGATAACTCAACTATAGCCTCCAGCTGTTTCCTAAAATAATCGGCATCAGATATCCAGACAACAGATTCATCACCAGCAAAATCAAAGATGTTTGTAAGCTCCTCGCTACTGGCATCTTGTACGATGTCGGGGAATATCTCAGCAAACTCCCTCTCTTCAGCCGTTCTCTGGCTATCTATCTCAAAAACTCTTATATTCTCAACAATATCACCAAAAAAATCTATGCGGAACGGTCTGTTTTCCGCATATGAAAAAAGATCTATCAGGCTTCCTCTTAAAGCAAACTCACCTGGTTGTGATACAAAATCACTCCTTGTAAAACCATACTCAATTAGAGTCTCTTTAACAAACTCGTGTGAAAGAGTATCTCCTTTAGATATTTTAAGAATACTGGAATCTATCTTCCTGTAATTTGGAATAAGCTCAGCTACAGAGTGAGGATAGGCAGCAAGAATAATTTTACTCCCTTTATACTCCCCCTTTCTGAATTGGTTAATGGCCTGAATAGCTGCCGTTCTCTGTACTTGTAATGAGGCCTCTTTTTTATCCCCTTTTGCGCTGTGATTAAGAGAAGATGGGAAAAAGTAGACATCTTCACTACCTGCAAGGTTGTTCATATCTGATGAACAATAGGCTGCATCCTCTCTGTTATTAAGAAGTATTATATGTATACCTCTTGTTGCTGCAGAGGCTATGGCAAAAGCTTTAGCCGAGGAGTAGAGACCATCAATAATAATAGTATCTTTCCTGCTGCTTCCAATCCATTCAACAAGCTCTATTGCAGATATCTGGGAAGAAAATTCTTCTGATTTGTATACTCTATCCATCTGTAAACAGGGTTCAAATATAGTTAATAATGCAGTTCTTTTGTGTTGATAAATATTCATAATTATATTTTCAATGTTCATCTCTTTTTTTATATATCATAGTCAATACAAAAAGCAAAAATATTTATCACTTTTTCTGCATAAATTATCTTCTTTTTATCCACAGGTTAACACTGTTGATATTTCTATCGATTATATTGTCAACAATTGTTAATATCTCTACACAAGAACTATTATTTACTTAATTAATAATTATTTATAGTTTAAAATATATGTGAGTATTTTGTTAATAAACGGTTAATAAAAAAGATGGATTCTTAATAACTAAACTTATGAACTTATGAACACACATATATAAACATCAATCTTAATTAAATAAAAGAATAGATATATTTGTATTATTGATTTTTGAAATATTTGTAATGGCACATTTTGATCTGCACGACGACAGAAACTTTAAAGATAAGGATTTTGAAGGAGAGATAAGACCTAGAGACTTTGATGAATTCTCGGGTCAGGAGAAGATTATTGAAAACCTTAAAGTCTTTGTGAAAGCGGCTATTATGAGGGGAGAGTCGTTGGATCACCTTCTGTTGCACGGACCTCCGGGATTGGGTAAGACTACTCTTGCACATATAGTTGCTAATGAATTGGGGGTAGATATGAAAATTACATCCGGGCCTGTTCTTGATAAACCGGGAGATTTAGCAGGGTTGCTTACCGGATTAGAAAAGGGCGATGTACTTTTTATAGATGAAATTCACAGATTATCTCCAGTTGTTGAGGAGTACCTTTACTCAGCTATGGAGGATTTTAAAATTGATCTGATGATTGATAAGGGACCGGGAGCAAGATCTGTGCAAATCACCCTTAATCCTTTTACTTTAGTAGGAGCAACAACAAGAAGCGGACTCCTGACATCACCTCTGAGAGCAAGATTTGGAATTCAATCTCATCTTGAATACTATGACTCAAAGGTTTTGCTTAAAATTGTAATTAGAAGCGCCTCTATTCTTAATATTGAGATTGATCAGGATGCAGCAGGAGAGATTGCCGGCAGGAGCAGGGGTACTCCTCGTATAGCAAATTCTCTGCTCAGAAGAGTAAGAGATTTTGCACAGGTAAAGGGTAACGGAAAAATAGACCTCTCTATAACAAAATATGCCCTTGATGCTCTTAATATAGATAAGAGAGGGCTTGACCTTATGGACAACAAAATACTCTCAACAATCATACATAAGTTTAAAGGAGGACCTGTTGGTGTGGGAACAATTGCAACAGCTGTAAGTGAAGATCCGGGAACTATCGAAGAGGTTTACGAACCATTTTTAATAAAAGAGGGATTTCTTCAGAGAACTCCAAGAGGCAGGGAGGTTACTGATCTAGCATATAAACATTTGGGAATTTCAAAACATACTATACAGGACAATATACTATTCAACGAGATATGAAAAAAATTAAATTATTCTTAGTCATTGTTTTAATCGCATTTGCGTGGAACGAATCAGGTGCGTGTACATCTGCAATCATTACTGGAAAACTGACTCCTGACGGCAGACCTCTTCTCTGGAAACACAGGGATACCGGTGAAGATAATAACAGGATTGAGTACTTTAAAGGGAAAAAATATAATTTTACTGCACTCGTTAATAGTCCGGACAAAGGAGGAGTTATTTGGATAGGAACAAATTCGGCAGGTTTTTCCATTATGAATACTGCATCCTATAATCTTAAGGATGATGATATTAAGGAGATGGATAAAGAGGGTGAGTTAATGTATGACGCATTATCAGAGTGTAAGAATATTCAGGAATTTGAAAATTTCCTTAAAAAGAGGAAAAAGCCTATGGGAGTAGAGGCAAATTTTGGAGTTATTGACGCCGATGGGGGTGCTGCCTATTTTGAAACCAATAATAATTCGTATAAAAAAGTTGATGCTAATGATCTTTCTGTTGCTCCTGAAGGGTACCTTATTTATACAAATTACTCTTACACAGGCAGGTTTAATGAGGGAATGGGGTATATAAGATATCAGAACGCAAGAGATATTGTGACAAAAAAAGCTATTGATAAAAATATTACTCCGGAATGGATATTTAACTCCTTATCAAGAAGCTATTATCATTCGTTAATGGGTATAAATCTAACAGATGAAGAATTTTCACCGGAAAAAGGATCAGGTTGGGTAATTGATCAGGATTATATTCCAAGAAAATCTTCAACTGCCTCGGTTATTGTGCAAGGCGTAAGGCCGGGAGAAAATGCTGAGATGACTACAATGTGGGTAGTTCTTGGTTATCCGCCGGCAGGGATTGCAATACCCGTTTGGGTAAAAGCAGGTGAGGAGCTCCCCTCTGTTTTAATAAAAGAGTCAGAAACAAATATGAATGCTTTTGCTTGTGATATGGCGCTTAAATTAAAATATAAGACATTTTCCATAAAAAGGGGTAATGGTGGAAGATACATGAACTTTCCTCTTATTTACAATAGGAATGGAAATGGTTATATGCAGGTATTGAAGAATTATGAAAAAAGAATTTTCACTCTGGCGCTTCCGATGATAGATGGCTGGAGAAGAGAGGGTATAAATATAAACCAGGTCAAAGAGTTTAATAAAACTGCAGATGACCTGGTTAAAATTGCTTACAGCGCTTTATTCAATCTTTAGATCTCTAAAGGCTGCAATATAGCCGTCATTTGGTGCGGTTATCTTTATTCTCACTGCTTTAACAGGTTCTTGTGGAATAATGGTAGCCGCTCCTCTTTTTAATGTATCTCCCTTAATGAAATTTATGCCATCATATGAGTACTCTACATACCCATCATTTATCCAGTAGAAGTCAATATTTGGCATACCGGACTCAACCGTAATCCTGCTGCTCTTAACAGGTTCATTGAATGTATATGTAAGGTGATCTCCGGCGGCAAGTTTTCTTGTAGTGCGGAAGTATGTATCAAATTTGTAGTCAGTTATATTGACAATTTTATTGTTTTTTCCCTCTTCAAGATTAGTAGTTATTGAGACATCCGGTGTCTGATATTTATAATCAACATTTGAAGCTCTCACTGTAATACTTTTTATATCATCTTTATAGAAGGTTGCAAATCTGTATTTTTCCGGTTTATCTGTGAAAATCTCCCCTTTGTACACAGGTGAATAAGATGTTGGCTCACTCTCGTCAGATGTATATCTTACCACTGCCCATTCATAAGGAAGTTTTACTCTTAATGCACCATCTTCATAATTAACTTCCGGATATGGGAGTCTGAATGATATTCCCATATTTGCCATTCTGTTAAAATGAAATCTCTGAAGTCTGTTGTTGAAATCTTCCCAGTCTCTATCTATTTGTGGAGTCCATCCAATTTCTGCAACCGCGGCTAGTCTTGGGTATGTCTGATAATCCAGGAATTTTGCCGGCCAGCCCAATAATTCAGTCCACAGAGCTCCCTGAACACCCACAACCATAGGTGCCTCTTCTTCATTAAGCGAAGCAGTTCCGGTAGGGTCAAGTGAATATGTTTTCTCAGTAGAAACTATGCCTGCCCAGTTATGACCTCTTTCAAGCGGAGTATATTTCATATCAAAATAACAGTATGCACCCGGCATCATAATGGTAGGCTGACCCTTCTTAACGGACTCAATACCTTTTTCAACGCTTCTCCATGCATATACTCTTGTCTCTTTGTGAAGATCTCCACCTTCAAGGATTTCATCCCATCCTGCCATCTTTTTCCCGTGTTTCTCAACAATCTTCTCCATTCTTCTTACAAAGTAATTAAGAAGCTCTTCGTTATTTTTCATCCCCTCTCTCTCCTTTAAAGCAGTACATAATGGACACTTGTCCCAGCCTGAAAAGTTTACCTCATCACCTCCAATGTGTATGTATTTACCGGGGAATAGTTTTGACAACTCTTTAATAATGTTGTCAAGCATTTTGAAATTATCCTCTTTGCCAACACACCAGACATTCTGTCCCTCTCCCTGGACGCTAACAGAATTATCGTCGTGATCACATCCTACATGTGGATAGGAAGCTGTTACGGCTTTGCTATGGCCCGGAAGATCTATCTCAGGGACAATTTCAATGTTTCTTTCTGCTGCGAATTTAACAATCTCTTTAATCTCATTTTGAGTATAAAAACCACCATATCTTGCTTTTCCGGAGCCGAAAGATGGGGCAAGAACTTCGTTGTCTCCTCTCCATGCACCCTTTTCAGTAAGGAGGGGATATTTCTTAATTTCAACTCTCCATCCGTTATCATCTGTCAGGTGCCAGTGTAGGGTATTAATCTTGTGATGTGAGAGCCAGTCAATATATTTTTTTACAGTCTCTGCATTAAAGAATGTTCTGGAGACATCCAGCATCATTCCTCTGTAACCAAAACGAGGATAGTCCTCAATGTGTACAGATGATAGCCTCCATTTATCTGCAGCAGTTGATCTGCCTGAGTATACAGATGCAGGCATAAGCTGTAGCAGTGATTGTATTCCGTAAAATATTCCCGCAGAGGATGAGGCCTTAATGGTTATCCCCTCGGTTGTAATGTCAAGAATATAGCCCTCCGGTTTAATTGATTGATCCGGATTCAGAGAAAGAACTATTGATTTGTCAGATGAATTTGCTTCAGCAAGTTTAAATCCTGATGCTGCCTCTATTTTACCTTTAAGATATTTAAGGTTAAAGCTGTTCTTTTCGTTGCTGGTTATTGAAGTCTTTTCATTAAGCACAAAATGCCCCTCTCCTGCTTTTTCAGTAACAGGTCTGGGAATAATTAGATTCTGTGCGTTGATTAAAAGGCTCAGAAGTAGAGCCGGGACAAGTGTTAGAACTCTTTTAGTCATAATACAGGGTTATTTTAAAAGGTAAAGATACTCATTATTCTTTGCTATTCTTGCCCAAAATGTATAGTTTTGTGCCACTTTTTAATACTCTCATATAATGTCCGAAAAACTTATTTCAAAAATCCCTGAGGGCTCTTTGTCGGAAAAATGGACAAAGCATAAAGCTCAGATTCGTGTGGTAAGCCCGGCTAATAAACGTAAGCTGGAGGTGATTGTAGTAGGAACCGGTCTAGGTGGAGCATCTGCTGCTGCTGCCCTTGGAGAGCTTGGCTATAATGTCAAGGTCTTCTGCATAAGTGACTCTCCAAGAAGAGCTCACTCTATTGCTGCACAGGGTGGTATAAATGCAGCCAAGAACTATCCAAACGATAATGACTCAGTTTACAGACTATTTTACGACACAATCAAGGGTGGTGACTACAGAAGCCGCGAAGCAAACGTTTATCGTCTTGCAGAGGTGAGCAATCTGATAATTGACCAGTGTGTTGCTCAAGGAGTTCCATTTGCCCGTGAGTATGGCGGACTGCTTGATAATCGCTCATTTGGTGGTTCTCAGGTAAGCAGAACATTTTATGCAAGAGGACAGACCGGACAGCAACTGTTGCTTGGTGCTTATGCAGCGCTTAACAGGCAAATTGAGCTTGGATCTGTTAAATCTTATGTGAGACATGAGATGCTGGATCTTGTAATGATAGATGGTGAGGCAAAAGGAATTATTGCCAGAAATCTTGTTACAGGAGAAATTGAGCGTCATGGTGCTCACGCTGTAGTTGTTGCAACGGGAGGTTACGGAAATGTATTTTTCCTTTCAACAAATGCAATGAACAGTAATGGTTCTGCAGCCTGGCAATGTTACAAAAAGGGGGCATTCTTTGCAAACCCATCATTTGCTCAGATTCACCCAACCTGTATCCCTGTACACGGTGAGCAGCAATCAAAACTAACCCTCATGTCTGAGTCTCTCAGGAATGATGGTAGAATTTGGGTGCCAAAGAAAAAAGAGGATGTTGTTAAACTAAGAGAGAAGAAAATAAAGGCTTCTCAAATACCTGAAGAGGATAGAGATTACTATCTTGAGCGCCGTTATCCTGCTTTTGGAAACCTTGTACCAAGAGATGTTGCCTCAAGGGCTGCAAAAGAGAGATGTGACGCCGGTTTTGGTGTTAATGAAACCGGACTTGCAGTATTCCTTGATTTTAAAACCTCAATAGAGAGACTTGGCAAGAAGGTAATTGAGGAGAGATATGGTAACCTTTTCCA